>JAUSDQ010000050.1 GCA_030650525.1 Sulfuricaulis sp. | reverse complement strand
TTCAGGATATCGAAACTGAATTGCTCGAACGAGTGGCTGGCCTCGATGAGCGCGGTGGGTGTGATTTTGTACAACCGGTAACTGTTATCCATGTAAACTTCGGCTCCGGGTTTGTACACCCCGCGATGGGTAATGAGCGTTGGCGGTCGCTTGAGCGGCTTGATCTCCGGCAGCAGCAGCGCCGGGAGAAAATCGCTTTCGTTCTTGTCTTCGTTGACGGTCTTGATGACCACGGGTTCCGCGCCCGGAGCCAGGTACTGTACGCCGATCTCGACATGGGACGAACCCTCGCTCTTCGCCCAGCGGATGGCGCCCACGCTCCAGGGATTTCCTTCACCCGGTGTGCGCGTGATGATGAGGTCACCGACGTGAACATGAATGCCGGTCTGACCGCCATTGGCAAGCGATAATCCTCCGGCGCTTTCATCTGCGACGTCCCATGTCGATAATTCATTTCCCGCGAGCGGTATATATGCTGGCTTGTGAACATCAGCGCCGATCTGCAAGCGTTGTGGCATGGGGCCGACGAACGTCGAGCTGACGATAAATTTCTGTCCGCCGTTGATCCAGTAATTGATGACATCCAGACCGGTCGCTATCTGCACCTGATGACGGGTGGGTTCGTTCCGGCGGAAAGAACGCTGCGGGTTCACCCCCCAGGCGCTGATCAGTCGCTTGAGCAGGTCTTCGCCGTGTTCCTGGAAAAAATTTTCATATAATCCGTCGGGCGCAGGCAGCTTCCTGTTCATGAGCATGGTCAGTTGCGCGTGAACCTGACGCGCCAGTCCGACCGTGTTGAGCAGGCGATAATTCTGGTATTTTTGCAGTTCGGTATTGGCCGCATAGGCGATGCCGGCACGATCGCTTTCCCGGTCGATCAGAAACTGGCAGGTAGGGTTGTAGGTTGGCGTGATATCGGCCAGGTACGCGAGCGTGGCCCAGCGATCGAGGTAATGATGGATCTTGTCGATCATGCGCGGTGACAGGTGATACGGGTCGCTGAAGTCGAGCAGCAGCGCCTGCAGGTAGGCATGTGCGATGCTGGATTTCGCCACGGTCTTGTTCAGCGGGTCATCGATTTCAGCCTGGGTGAGCCCCAGCTTTTCCGCGTGCGCATACAGCGCGTGGATTTCCTTCCACGTGCCTGGCGGGTAAGGCGAATAGGTTTCGTAGGAAACGACCAGCGCGCCGGTCAGATAGCGAATACTGCGCTGGATGGCGTGCGCCAGATCGTTGGGTTGGCTCTCAGGTTTGCCCGCGGAGTTGAGCACGATCCGTTTGTAGCCGTTGGCCATTTCCATCTGGAACTGGCGGTTTTGCTCGGCGATGGATTTGTGCTTGTCGGAGAGTGGCAGCGGCAATCCGATGTACTGTTTGCTGAGCTCGCGGGTGGTCTGGATGACCGGAATTCGGAAAAGTTCCAGGAGTTCCGCCCGGAGCTTGTCATTGAATTCGACGCGGTTATGAACGGACAGTGTCGAGAACAATTTGCGGCTGGTTTCCGCGGCGTTGAGCAGCGGCAAATCCTCCAGCCATTTTTTGACTTTTAGCGGCTGCAGTTCGACTTCGGCGGAGTTCCGTGCGGATATCGCCGGCACGGAAAGCGTTAAGGGCATTCAGGCCTCACTATATATAGCTGTCTGCTTGGAAGTGTAGCCGCCACCTCAGAGGTTCACAATTTCCTGCCGCCAGAGAGTGAGTGCCAATTGCCTGTCGACGGCGCCGGAGGGTTAGCAATGGATATCTTTAAGAGCCTACCTCAAAGCTCCCTCTCCCCGGAGGGGATTATGAGATAGGTTCTAGCCATTAGCGACGAGCCGGCGTGATATTTCCCTCAATGGCGGCACGCTCGACCAAACGGTCGAACGCATCGGTGGTCATCAGGCCCTTTTCCGCGACGATGTCGCGCACTGGCCGCCCGCTGCGTTCCGATTCCTTGGCGACCTCGGCGGCGGCGCTGTAGCCGATGGATGTGTTGAGAAGCGTCGCCAGCCCCAGGCTCGTGTGCGCCAGTTCGCGGCAGCGATCGCGGTCCACCTTGAGCCCATGCAGGCCTTTTTTCGTCACGGCATCGATCGCGTGGGTGAGCCAGTCCAGCGCATCGAAAAGCGCCGAGCCCAGTGCCGGCATCATGACATTGAGTTCGAGTTGCCCGGCTTGTGTCATTATGGCGATGGCATGATCCTGGCCCAGCACCTGATAGCACACCTGATTCAGCATCTCGAACATGACCGGGTTGACCTTGCCCGGCATGATCGAGGAGCCAGGCTGCACCGCCGGCAGTTCGATTTCAGCAAAACCGGTGCGCGGCCCGGAGGCGAGCAGGCGCAGGTCGTTGGCGATGCGCGTCAGTTCGATCGCCAGTGCGCGGATGGCGCCCGAGAGCTGCTGCAGGTCATGCATGGATTGCATCTGCGCGGCCAGATTGTCCGCCGGACGAATCGGTTCGCCGGTCAGGCGCGCCAGTTCCTCGGCGACGTGCGCGGCATAGCCCGGAACCGTATTCAGGCCGGTGCCGGCGGCCGAGCCGCCCAGACCGGTTTCGCACAACCAGGGCAACGTGGCACGCAGCTGATGCGCGCCGCGGCGCAGAATCCAGGCGTAGGCCGCGAACTCGCGTCCGATGGTGGTCGGCACGGCATCTTGTAGATGGGTGCGTCCGCTTTTGACGGTGTTTGCCTCGCGGCGCGCGATGGTTTCGAATTCGTCCGCCATGCCACTGACGGCAGCGAGCAAGCGCGGTAGTTTGGCCACCGCCGCGAGCCGGATGGCGGTCGGGACGGTGTCGTTGGTGCTCTGGCCCATGTTCACGTGGTCGTTGGGATGCACCGGTTTATATTCGCCCTTCTTGCCGCCTAACGCGACGTTGGCGAGGTTGGCGATCACCTCGTTGGTGTTCATGTTATGTGAGGTACCGGCGCCGGCCTGGAAGCGGTCGACGATGAATTCGTCATGGTATTTTCCCGCGATAACGGCGTCGGCCGCGTCGATGATGGCCCGCGCCAAACGCGGTTCGAGCGCCCCGGCGGATTCGTTGACCGCCGCGGCCGCGCGTTTGATGCGCGCATGCGCGATAATGAAGTCGGTATCGGGGCGACGTCCGGAAATAGGGAAGTTTTCCACCGCTCGTGCCGTCTGTATGCCGTACCAGGCATCCCACGGCACCGGATACTCGCCCAGCGTGTCTTTTTCGGTACGGAATTTTTGGCTCATGGCGGACTCCAAGTCAGTCAGGCGGATTATAGGGTCTATGTCTCAAGGAGAATAGCGTGGTTAAACGAATCAAGTGGTTGATCATCGTGATGTGGCTGGCCCCGGCGCTGGTTCTGGCGGCCGGCACGGATATCCGTCTCAAGGATATCGACGGCAAGGACCATAGCGTTACTGAGTTCATCGGCCAGGGAAAGTGGACCGTCGTGGCGGTCTGGTCCGCCGATTGTCCCATCTGCCGGCGCGATATTTACCACATGACTTTTTTCCACGATGAACACCGGAAAAACAATGCCACGGTGCTCGGAATATCCGTCGATGGCTATGCTAACCGGGACAAGGCCCGGAGTTTCATCGACGCGCAGAGCCTGAACTTTCCGAACCTGATCGGCGATCCAGACGATGTCAACCGTCTGAGCGGTCTCACGTTCATCGGCACGCCGACGTATTATTTTTTCTCGCCCGAAGGCAAATTCATGACCCAGCGCATCGGGCCGGCCACGCAAGCGCAGGCCGAGGATATTATCCTTGGCCTTGAAAAACAGAGAAAAAAACCACCTAAAAAATAATTTTTACCGCCAAGGCGCAAAGGACAAAAAGATTGATAAAGCTTGCATATCAATTCATGTTCGTCTTTCTTCGCGTTCTTTGCGTCTTTGCGGTGAGCAGAATTTTATTATGAATCTCTGCCGGCATTTTATTGTTTCGGGACAAGTGCAGGGCGTGTTCTTCCGGGCCTCGACGGAATCCACCGCCCGCCGGCTGGGGCTTACCGGTTGGGTGCGCAATCTTCCGGATGGTCAGGTGGAGCTGATCGCCTGCGGTGAGCAAAGTAAACTCAAGGAACTGGAGCAGTGGTTGTGGCAGGGCCCGCCGCGGGCGCGGGTCGAGCAAGTGATTTGCGTTAATGCCGAACTACAGACTTTTCGCGACTTCATCGTGCGGTAATCCGTGAATCGTAAGATGTGTACGTCTCACGATTTACGACTCACGGTTCACTGTTTGTACCAGCGTGTCCGGAATACCTTATCCACCTTGAGCGAATAGTCGCGCTCGCGTGTGCCGTTATAGCGCTTGAGCGCGGCGAATAAATTTCCTTTTTCCCTGTCGAGATAATATTTGAGGATCGTGCAACCGAGCCGCAGATTGGTGTGGATGCGGAACAGGCTGTCGCCGGGTTGACCGATCTCCTTCAGCCAGAAAGGCATTACCTGCATCAGCCCGCGTGCGCCGGCATGGGAGATGGCGTACTGTTTGAAATTACTTTCCACGTCGATGACCGCGAGCACCAGCTCGGGCGGCAGACCGGTACGGTGGGCTTCATAGTGGACGTGTTTCAGCAGTTCCACGCGGTAGTGCGC
>JAUSDQ010000035.1 GCA_030650525.1 Sulfuricaulis sp. | reverse complement strand
GTACCCAGCGGCGGATCAAGATGCAGCTTAGCCACTGTCAAAGCGGCGGCCGCGATGATCCGCCGCTTTTCTATTTCAGGAGGAAAGAAGTCTATGCCAGACGAGCAGATTCCCGCATTGGTTGCGGAAGCCCCGCAGACGGTAGAAGCGCCGGCCGAGGGAACTATTCCCGAAGCGCCCGCGCCAGTTACCGCCGCAGCGGCGCCAAGCACCAAGCCGGACATCAGCAGTCTACTCAACGATGCCGAGACCCGCAAGCTGCTGTTCGCCCATCCCGACATGGCCAAAGAACTTGACCACCGCGTCAAGAGCACTCGGAAGGCGGATATTGACCGGGAAGTGGAAGCGCGGCTAGCAGCAGTGGAATCAGCCCGTACCCAGCGCGACATCGAGAGCGAATTGGCGGCGTTCGTGAAGGAATATCCCGATCACCCCCTCGCTCAGAAGGTCAAGCCGGTTATGGACGCCACCTCTGCACAACAGCGTGAAATAGCGATGGCCAACGATATTTCTAGGCAGGCGGGGAAGGCGTGGAAAGATCGCCTAGTGATGGAGTTAGCGGACTTCAATGAGTTGACAGAAGAGGACAAGAAATACCTCGATCCGTTCGACGTGCCGAGGTTCCCTAGCAATGGCGCATTCGTCAAGGAGTGGGTCAACCGCGCCGCCAAGAATCTCGTTGAAAAAGAACTCGCCAAGCGCCTGCCCTCGGAAGTTGAGGCACGGGTACAGGAACGCTTGGGCGAACTACGTGGGACCGAACGCGGCCCCGCAACCCTGCCCAATGGCAGCGGGTCCTATGACGATGCGGCGTTCCTGAAACTATACGCCGCGGGAGACAGCAACGACCACAAACGAGCCCGGCAGTTGACCGGGGTTTAGGAGAAGAAAATGGCCAATTCAGGGAATACAACCACCGATGCACTTACCGACAGCATCGACAGCATCATTTCTGCCGCCCGCATTGTGCGGGAATTCGAAGGGGTAATGCCCCAACTGGTTGACAAGGTGACACTCGGTGATGGCGTGGGCTTGACTTGGAACGAAGTCAGTTATGCCCAAATCACGGCCACCGCCGTAACCGAGACGACCGACCTGAACAACCCTCAGCAACTTTCGGATACCCTGTTCAGCCTCACGCCGACCGTGGTAGGTATCCATACGATCATCACTGATCGCGTGGCCAAGCGACTGAACAAGGCGGCTTTCGCCAAGACGGGCGCCCTTGCCCAGAACGCCATCCAGCGTAAGAAGGATGAGGATGGCCTTATCGTACTAGATGGAGCGACTACCTCGCTCTCTGGGGCCGGTACGACCCTGACCTCCGGGACCATTGCGGCGGCCGCCGTGCGCATTACCAGCAATGCGACCACGCCGGGCATCCCGCCTCTGCGCGGCGTTCTGCATGGGTTTCAGATCAAGGATTTCTACGACGAAGTAACTGGCGGACTCGGCACCTATCCCATCCCCGAAGGCGAGACGGCCCGCGTGTTCAAGGAAGGATTCAAGGGCCAGATCGCTAGCGTGGGCATCTTCGAGGACGGGAATATCACCATCGACTCGAGTAGCGACTCCAAGGGCGGCGTATTCGCCAAGGAGGCCATCGTGATGGTCCAGGGGCGGACACTGCGCACCGAAACGGAGCGCAAGCCGAACCTCGGCGGCGGGGCTACCGCTATGTGGATGTACGACGAGTACATCTACGGTGAACGCTCGGCGGGA
>JAUSDQ010000027.1 GCA_030650525.1 Sulfuricaulis sp. | reverse complement strand
AAATCCTGTGAATCCTGTAAAATCCTGTTAATCCTGTCTATTCAATTTTTTCAGGTTTTTTACGTTTATGTCCAAAATAAAAAAGGTCGTTCTGGCGTACTCCGGCGGTCTCGACACCTCCGTCATTCTCCAATGGTTGGTGGAAACCTACGATTGTGAGGTCGTCACCTTCACCGCCGACATCGGCCAGGGCGAGGAACTGGAACCCGCGCGCGCCAAGGCGAAGAAAATGGGCGTGAAGGAAATCTTCATCGACGACCTCAAGGAAGAATTCGTGCGCGATTTCGTGTTTCCCATGTTCCGTGCCAACACGCTTTACGAAGGCGAATACCTGCTCGGCACCTCGATCGCGCGGCCGCTGATCGCCAAGCGCCAGATCGAGATTGCCAACAAGGTCGGCGCCGATACCGTGGCCCACGGCGCCACCGGCAAGGGTAACGACCAAGTGCGTTTCGAGATGGGTTATTACGCCCTCAAGCCCGATGTGAAGGTTATCGCGCCATGGCGCGAGTGGGACCTGACTTCGCGCGAGAAACTCATGACTTACGCCGCCCAGCACGGCATTCCGGTCGAGATGAAGCGCGGCAAGAAATCGCCGTACTCGATGGATGCCAACCTGCTGCACATCTCCTACGAAGGCGGGATTCTTGAAGACCCGTGGAAGGAGCCGGAAGCATCCATGTGGCGCTGGTCGGTTGCGCCCGAGAAGGCGCCGAACAAACCGACCTATCTCGAGCTGACCTATAAGCAGGGCGATATCACCGCGGTGAATGGCAAGGCCATGTCGCCCGCGACCGTGCTCGCCACACTCAACAAGCTCGGCGGCGCCAACGGCATCGGCCGCGCGGATATCGTCGAGAACCGCTATGTCGGCATGAAGTCACGCGGCGCCTACGAAACCCCGGGCGGCACCATCATGCTCAAGGCACACCGCGCCATCGAGTCCATTACGCTCGATAGGGAAGTCGCACACCTGAAAGATGACCTGATGCCGCGCTACGCCGCGCTCATCTACAACGGCTACTGGTGGAGCCCGGAGCGCAAAATGCTTCAGGCCATGATCGATGCCTCGCAGGAAACCGTGAACGGCACGGTGCGGCTCAAGCTCTACATGGGCAACGTCATCGTCGTGGGTCGTAAGTCCGATACTGACAGCCTGTTCGATGCGACCATCGCGACGTTCGAAGAGGACCAGGGCGCCTACAACCAGAAGGACGCCGAGGGCTTCATTAAGTTAAACGCGCTACGGATGCGGATTGCCGCGAAGCGGCGGAGGAAGAAATAGTTATAGCCAATGTTGGGGTTCGCTCTGCTCACCCCAACCTACATGAGGAATACGTATGAGCATCAAGAACGTCGAGATCAAGAAAAAGGCCAACGTCTATCACGACGGCCGCGTCACCAGCCGTACCATCATCACGCCCGAGGGCGAGATGAAGACTTTGGGTGTGATGCTGCCTGGCACCTACCGCTTCAGCACCCAGGCGCCGGAAAAGATCGATGTTACCCAGGGCCACTGCCGAGTGAAACTCGCCGACCAGCAGAGCTGGAGCGAATATCAGGCCGGGCAGAGTTTCTCGGTGCCCGGGAATTCACATTTTGAAATCGAAATCACCGATCTGTTCGATTATGTCTGCCACTTCGTCTGATAGACGCGTGGAGATTTGATATGCGCGTCCTGCACACCATGATCCGGGTCGGCGATCTTGACCGTTCGATCAAGTTTTACACCGACGTGCTCGGCATGAAGCTGCTGCGTAAAAAAGACTATCCGGATGGGAAATTCACCTTGGCATTTGTCGGCTATGGTCCCGAAACCGAGCAGGCGGTCGTCGAGCTGACCTACAACTGGGGCACTGATAAGTATGATCTCGGTAATGCTTTTGGTCACATTGCGCTCGAAGTGGGCGACGCCTACATGGCCTGCGCGGAAATAAAAAAGCGTGGCGGCAAGGTGACGCGCGAGGCCGGACCGATGAAGCACGGCAGCACGGTGATTGCCTTCGTCGAAGACCCGGACGGTTTCAAGATCGAACTTATCCAGCAGGGCACACAGGGCGCGAAATAGCTATTCTTATGACAGGACGAACGCAGCGAAGCGGAGTAGGGCTACTGCTCTGGCTGGATAAAATTCCACTCACGGCGCTGATCGTCGCCGCGCTGGCGCTCGGGTTGGCGCCGTTTACCCCGGAGCCGCATCTGTGGCAAAAATTCAAGATGCTGGCCGGCGGCTCGCTGGTGCGGCCGATCGATTTTTTCGATCTTTTCATGCATGCCTCGCTGCCGGTGTTGCTGATCGTTAAATTGCTGCGCCTGACACGCCTTGGAAATAAGCACCGTCGTTCCGTCTGAACGCTCTACCACCGGATGCCTAAGCCGATGTCCGATACGCCCGAGTCCGCGGTGCGCGCTGCGTCGCTCACGGTGGCGGTAATCATTCCGGTATTCAACGAAGCGGCGCGCCTGGAACAATGCCTGTCACAGATTCTTCAGTATCATGATTTCGGCGAGATCATTGTGGTCGATGGCGGCAGCACCGATGCCAGCGTCGAGATTGTCTGTAAGCTCATGTCGTCCGGAGTGCAAGATGCGCGCGCTGCGCCCTGTCTGTTCCAGGCGGCGCGCGGGCGTGCGCGGCAGCTGCATGCCGGCGCGCAGGCGGCCGGCGCCGATGTGCTGCTGTTCCTGCATGCCGATACGGTGTTACCGCCGGATGCCATTCAGCAGATAGCCCAAGCGATTCGCCGCGGTCACTTGTGGGGACGTTTTGACGTGCAGCTGTCTGGGCGAAATTTTCTGCTTAGAATCGTCGAGCGCCTGATGAACTGGCGCTCGGCCTTCAGTGGCATCGTCACGGGCGATCAGGCCATGTTTGTGCGCCGCGATGTCTATCGTCTGTTAGGCGGGTTTGCCCCGATGGCGTTGATGGAGGACATCGAGTTTTCAGGACGATTGAAATGGCTTGCGCAACCGGCGCGTTTGCCGGGTCCGGTTATCACTTCCTCCCAGCGCTGGGAGGAGCACGGCGTTATTCGAACCATTCTCTTGATGTGGAATTTGCGATTCCTGTACTGGCTGGGTGTTTCGCCGGAACGGCTCGCGCGCTGGTACTATCGGCAAGATCGATAGGTGGGATTGACAGGATTATTTTCACTAGGACCTATCTCAAAGATATTCTGGCATATATTCGTAGGGTGAGGCGGGGTTTCCACGAACACACTTAACGTGTGTTCGTGCCGCCGAACGGGTGCAACGGATTTTGTTGCACCCTGGGCTGGAAGCATCGCCCACCAACACGGCTTCGCTGGCTGTCCGACGGTGGGCGGTGCCCACCCTACATATATTTTGAGATAGGTGCTAAATTTTTCCGGTAGGATTTTTATTCTAGATTGATCTTTAATCCTGTTAATCCTGAGAATTCCGTTAGGGAAGGTCCGATTAAATGAGTTTTTAACGCGGAGACGCAGAGGTTTTTCTGTTTGTTATCCTTGAAGTTTTTCTCTGCGCCTTGGCGCCTCTGCGTTGAGCAACCATATAAATCAGAGCTTCCTTAGCTCTGTCCATTTTTCCATGAGCCAACCTGAACTGATACTTTTTGCCAAGCAGCCGATTCCCGGCGAGGCCAAAACGCGCCTGCAGCCGGACTACAGTCCGGAACAGGCGGCGGAGATTGCGGCTTTCCTGATCCGCGCCACCGTTGAACTTGCCGTTTCCGCCTGGCCGGGCGATATCGCATTGTATGTCTCGCCCGACATGGACTATCCGTTGTTCCGCGACCTTGAACGTCAATTTCCCCTTCACCTCGCGTTGCAGGCCGAAGGTGACCTGGGCGCCAAGATGCTGCGCGCGCTGCGCGACGGGATCGGGCGCCGGGGATGCGCCGCGATTCTGGGTTGCGACGTGCCGCACTGCGGCTGGGATGTCATCGATCAGGCCAACGGCTCGCTGGCGCGCGGGCGGAATGTCCTCGGCCCCACGGAAGACGGCGGTTACTACTTTATCGGCCTGCAGGAGGCGCGGGCTGAGCTTTTTGAGGACATGCCGTGGGGAAGTAATAAGGTGCTGGAAAAAACGCTGGCACGCGCGGAAGAACTGGGGATGGAGTTTGAAATGCTGAAGAAACTCAGGGATCTCGATACAGCGGCTGATCTCTGGCTTGTCGCGCAGAAATACGAACCGTTGCGGCGATTCCTGAAATAGACAGGTACGCATGAGCCGTGAATCGTGAATCGTAATCCGTGAACCGCAAACGAATCACGATTTACGACTTACGATTCACGGATCACGATTCACGGTTTAAGCCAGCGCACCGCCGCAACTGCTGCCAGCGCCGGCGGTGCAGCCGAAACAGTGGGAATCCACCGCAATCGGGGCACCGGCCAGTTGTGTCACGTCGATGTCCCAGAGGTAACGTTGCGGGCCGTCGCCGAGCGGAAGGTCGAGCATCTGGTTGAAATCGCAGTCGTACACCCGCCCGCGCCAATCCACGCTGATCAGGTGACGGCACATCAGCCCGGGCACGGTGGCGGGATTGAAGTTTTCCTCCAGCAGCTGCAGGTAGCTGTGGTACTGGCCGGTGCGTTCGAGGAAGTGCGCGAAGCGATTGATCGGCATGTTGGCCAGTGTCATCAGGCGCGAGAACACAATGCCGAAATCTTCGTTCAGACGTAGCTTATAATCGGCTTCGAGTTTTTCCTGCGCGCCCGGTAAAGAGGCGCCGCCAGGGTTGTAAACCAGATCCAGCACCAGCGCGGCGTCGCGCCCATATCCCACGGCATTCAGCCGCCGCAATGCCTCGAGGCTTTTGTCGAAAACACCAGCGCCGCGCTGGGCGTCCACGTTTATTTGTGTGTAACAGGGCAGCGAGCAGACCAGGCGGATTTTCCGCTGTGCGTACCACGACGCCAGATCATTTTGCCCGGGTTCGAGCAGCACCGTGAGGTTGCAGCGCGCGGTCACGTGCGCGCCGCGGGCCAGGAAGCTGTCCACCAGACGGCGAAAATGCGGATTGACTTCCGGCGCCCCGCCGGTGATATCGACCGTAG
>JAUSDQ010000025.1 GCA_030650525.1 Sulfuricaulis sp. | reverse complement strand
GATCCGGCGGGTGTTCGCGCCCACGTGGAAGATCGAGGAGTCGATCGAGGTGCAGCGCGAGGCGGGGGTACTCGGGCGCGCCTTGAGCCTGCGCCACCAGTTGCACGTGCACGACTGGTCGTGGCTGAAGGGTTATCTGCCGATCGGGCGGCTGGTGCTCGGGGCCGCGCGGCGCATCGGGCATATCCAGACGGGGAGTATTCATACTTATCTGCTGTATTCGTTTGTGACGTTGCTGGTGTTTCTATGGATTATCAGCTGACCGCCTGGCTGCTCGCCGCTGCCCAGACGGCGCTGTTCGTCGGCGCCGCGCCGCTGCTGGCCGGCTGGGTAAAACGCGTCAAGTGCCATATGCAGAACCGCGCCGCGCCGGCGCTGTGGCAGCCGTACCGCGACCTCGCCAAGCTCTTCCGCAAGCACATGGTGCTCGCCGAGAACGCCTCGTGGCTGTTCCGCGCCACACCTTATATAGTCTTCGGCGCCATGTCGCTGGCCGCGGCCGCGGTGCCGCTCGTGGCCGTGGACTTGCCCACGGGGGCGATCGCCGACGTGATCGTGCTGGTCGGTTTTTTCGCGCTCGCGCGTTTCTTCACCGCGCTCGCGGGCATGGACATCGGCACCGCCTTCGGCGGCATGGGCTCCTCGCGCGAGATGACCATCGCCGCGCTCGCCGAGCCGGCCATGCTGATGGCGGTATTTACCCTGTCGATGACCGCCGGCTCGACCAACCTGTCCGCGGCGATTCACTACGTGCTCGAGGCGGGCCTGGTGCTGCGGCCCTCGTTTCTGTTCGCGCTGCTCGCGCTCGCCATGGTGGCGGTGGCCGAGACCGGGCGCGTCCCGGTGGACAATCCCGCCACCCACCTCGAGCTCACCATGATCCACGAGGCCATGATCCTCGAGTACTCGGGCCGGCATCTGGCGCTCATCGAGTGGGCCGCGCAGATCAAGCTCATGATCTACGCCGTGCTGATCGCCAACATCTTCTGGCCGTGGGGCATCGCGCAGGAATTCGCGTCCGAGGCGCTGGGCATCGGGGCCGTCGCCATCGCGACCAAGCTCACGGCGCTCGCGGTGGTTCTGGTCGTCTGGGAGACGGTACTTGCCAAGATGCGCATCTTCCGCGTGCCGCAGTTCCTCGGGTTTGCGTTCCTGCTGAGCCTGCTCGGAATGCTCACGCACGTGGTACTGGAGACCGGGGGCTAGGATGACCGAACTTTCCCAGTTGAGTCTCTACAACCAGGCAATCATCCTGTTCGCCGCGCTGGTGTTGTTCACTTCGTTCATCATGCTCGCCCAGGCGCGCATGCTGCCGTTGATCTTCGCCTTCGCCTGGCAGGGTATGTTGCTCGCAGTGGTGACGGCGCTCGTCGCCTTCGTTTCCGGACACCCGCACCTCTATATCTCGGCAGCGCTCACGGTAGTACTCAAGGTGTTCCTGATCCCCTGGCTGCTGTACCGGCTGGCGGTAAAACTCAACATTCAGCTCGAAGCCGAGGCGATCAAGTACCCGTCGCTGCTACTGCTCGCGGGCGCGGGGCTGGTGATTTTCAGCTACTACGTGGCGCTGCCGATCGTGCACCTTTCGGGGCTCGCCACGCGCAACACCATCGCGGTCAGCATCGCCGTGGTGCTGCTCGGCATGCTGCTCATGATCGCGCGCAAGAAAGCGGTGGCCCAGGTGATCGGCTTCATGTCCATCGAGAACGGACTGTTCTTCTCGGCGGTGGTATCGACCTACGGCATGCCGCTCATTGTCGAGCTGGGCGTGGCCTTCGACGTGCTGGTGGCGGCGATCCTGTTCGGCGTGTTCTTCTTTCACATGCGCGAGTCGTTCGACTCGCTCGACGTGGACCGCCTGAACCGCCTGTCCGAGGTGCATGAGACGCTGTTCCCGCCCGAGGAAGGCAGCGAGGAGGAGCATCCATGAATGTCAAGACGGAAGTAGGGCTTCACATATTATGACAGGACGAACGGAGCGAAACGGAGTAGGGCTTCATTTATGACACTGCTCGAGATCACGCTGCTCTCGCCGCTCATCGGCAGCCTGCTGCTTGCTTTCACCGGGCATCGCCCGATCGGCGGCTGGATCAATGTCGCCGTGGGCGCGGTCACCTTCGCCACTTCGCTCGCGATGGCGCTCGATGTCTTCGCGCACGGTCCGACGCTATCGAGCGGCAGGATGTTCTACATCGACGCCTTCAACGTCTACCTGGTCGCACTCACCGCCTTCGTCGGCCTCACCACGTCGATCTTCTCGCGCCCGTACATGCGTCACGAGGTCGAGCGCGGGCGTCTCACCGATGGGCGCCTGCGCCTGTATCACGCGATGTACCAGGGCTTCCAGTTTGCGATGCTGCTGGCGCTCTCGGCCAACAATCTCGGCGTCCTGTGGGTGGCGATGGAAGCCGCCACGCTGACCACGGTGCTGCTGGTGTCGCTCTACCGCACGCCCGAGTCCATCGAGGCAGCGTGGAAATACTTTATTCTTTGCGGCGTGGGCATCGCGCAGGCGTTGTTCGGCACCGTGCTCGTGTACTTCGCCGCCGAACAGAAACTTGGCGGCGAGCGCGACGACACGCTGCTGTGGACGGTGCTGCACGCCAACGCCGCCGGCCTCGACCCCACGGTGCTGTCGCTCGCGTTCGTGTTCCTGCTGGTTGGCTACGGCACCAAGGTCGGTCTGGTGCCGCTACATGCATGGCTGCCTGACGCGCACTCCGAGGGTCCCACGCCGATGTCGGCGGTGCTTTCGGGACTGCTGCTCAACGTCGCGCTCTACGCACTGGTGCGATTGAAGATGCTGGTGGACGCCTCCTTGCAGACGCACCTCGCGGGTTATCTCATGATGGGCTTCGGGCTGGTGTCGTTCATGGTGGCGGGACTGTTCCTGCATCGTCAGCATGACATCAAGCGCATGTACAGCTACTCCTCCATCGAGCACATGGGGCTCATGACCTACGCCTTCGGGCTGGGCGGGCCGCTCGCGACCTTCGGCGCGCTGCTGCACATGACGGTGCACTCGCTCACCAAGAGCGCCATCTTCATCACCGTGGGACACGCCTGTCAGCTCGCCGGCACGCAGCGCATCGACAAGATCCGCGGCCTCATCCGCACCCAGCCGGCGATCGGGTGGGGACTGCTGATCGGCACGGTCGCGATCGCCGGCTTTCCACCGTTCGGTGTATTCACCAGCGAATTTCTGCTGCTCACCGCGACCATGAAGTCCTGGCCATGGCTCGCGGTTCCGCTGCTCGTGGGCTTTGGCGTGGCATTCGCCGGTCTGTTCCGCCACCTGCACCCGATGGTCTACGGCGAGCCGCCGCCCGGCCAGCAGCCGGTACACGCCAACATGATTCCGGTGATGGTTCATCTGGCGCTGGTACTGTGGCTCGGGCTCTCCATTCCCAGCTTCCTCGCGCGCTGGTTCGAGCAGGCCACGGTGCTGATATCGGGAGGCTCGCCGCTATGAGCACCAACGACTGGATCGTGGCGCTGCTCGCCGAACTCTCACGCCTGGACGCGCATGTGGAACAACACGCCGCCCCGGGTCTCGGGCCCGCACAGCTCATCACGCTGCCCACCGACGATTGGGGCATACTTGGCAAAGAGGCCGCGCGTGCCGGTTGCCGCTGGGTCGCGGGCTGGGGCGAAGATGCCGGTAACGACGAGGTTCACATCAGCGCGTGTTTTGAAAAAGACGGCGCCTATCTGCTGGCGCGCACCATCGTGCACCGTGCCACGCCGATTCTGCTTTCGCACACGCCTTATTTTCCCGGCGCCGACCGTCCCGAGCGCCACACCCAGGACATGTTCGGCATGGCGTTCATGGATCACCCGGATGCGCGCCGCTGGACGCGCCACCAGGCGTGGAAGGATTCGGAGTACCCCCTGCGCCGGGACTTTCCCGCGGCCGGCCATCCGCCCGCGCAAACTCCGGGCGATCACGACTACAAATTCTTCTTCGCCCATGGCTCCGGCGTCTACGAAATTCCCGTCGGTCCCGTGCACGCCGGCATCATCGAACCGGGACACTTCCGTTTCCAGGCGATGGGCGAACAGGTGCTCAATCTCGAAGAGCGTCTCGGTTACGCGCACAAGGGCATCGAAAAAATCGCCGAAGGGCGCGACCCCGAAGGGCTCGCGCGCCTGGCGGGCCGCGTCTCGGGCGACACGACCGTGGCGCATGCCTGGGCGGCATGCCTGGCGATGGAGCGCGCGGCGGACGTTGAAGTCCCGGAACGCGCGCTGTTCTTGCGCGCCTTGATGTGCGAACGCGAGCGCGTGGCGAATCATTTGGGCGACATCAGCGCCATCCTCAACGACGTCGCCTTCAGCTTCGGGTTCTACCAGTTCGGGCGGCTGCGCGAAGACTGGCAACGGCTGTCACGCGAGGCCTTCGGCCACCGCTTCATGATGGATCGCGTCGTGCCGGGCGGCGTTGCCGTGGACCTCGACGCGGCGTCGATCCCGCGGATGCGCGAGCAGCTACCCGTATTTCGCAAGCAACTCGACAAACTCATGGCGATCATCAACGAGTCGCCCTCGGTCGAGGATCGCCTGGTCACGACCGGCGTGCTCAAGCCCGAGCACGCCAAGGCGCTCGGCTGCCTCGGCTATGTCGGGCGCGCCAGCGGGGTCGATCTCGATGTGCGCCGCGATACACCTTACGCGCCCTACGACCGGCTCAAGGTCACGGTGCCGGTATACCACTACGGCGATGTCGCCGCGCGCGTGCGCGTGCGCGCCGAGGAATGCCGCGCGGCATTCGAACTGATCGAAGCCGTGCTCGACGGCCTGCCGGCGGGACCGGTTCGCGCCGCCTGGCGCGCGCCCGCCGCCGGGGCCGAAGGACTGGGAATCGTCGAGGGCTGGCGCGGCGAGATTCTGACTTACGTGCGCTTCGGCGAGGGCGGCGGGATCGCGCGCTTCTTTCCGCGCGATCCCTCCTGGACCACGTGGCCGGCAATCGAGCTGCTCATCCACGACAACATCGTTCCGGACTTTCCGGTGTGCAACAAATCCGTGAACGGGTCGTATTCAGGCCATGATTTATAATATTCTGAACCGCCAAGGCGCCAAGGACGCCAAGAAAAACAAGGACGGCCAGTTAGGTTCCAATACCTTGGCGCTCTTGGCGTCGTGGCGGTTTAAACCCTTATGCTAAGAATACTCGGTAAAATACAACGCATCGGCATCATCACCGAGCGCCTGCCGAAAATCGAGGAACCGGCGCTCGAGGAAATCGGCGCGCAACTGAAGGAAAAGCTCGGCGAGTTGTTCAGTGGGAGCCTGGCGATCCGCGAGGTGGATGCCGGCTCGTGCAACGGCTGCGAACTGGAAATCAACGCGCTCAACAATCCTTATTACGGCATCGAGCGCTTCGGTGTGCACTTCGTCGCCAGCCCGCGACATGCCGACATGCTGCTCGTCACCGGGCCGGTGTCGCGTCATATGCAAGCGGCCCTGCGCCGGACTTACGATGCCACGCCCGAACCCAAGCTGGTGATTGCCGTGGGTGAGTGCGGCGCGAACGGCGGCGAATTCGGCGTGAGTTACGCCTCGTGCGGAGCAGTATCCAATGTCATACCCGTGGACGCCACAATCCGCGGCTGTCCGCCGACGCCGCTGGATTTGATGCGCGGAATTCTGGAAGCCATCGGGAAACTGCCCGCCCGTAAATAACCCTGCCGGCCCGCGGAAGACGCCGCTGGGTCGCCCAACTTGCCGTTCAGGAACGATGTCCGTATAAAGCTCTCAATGGACAGCCACCACAAACCCATTGCCCAGCGCATCGAATGGCTGATGTGGCACGCGCGCCGTCACTCGGAGGTGTTTTCCAGTTCCGATTCGGCGCCGGACATGGCACGGTTTATCCGATTGTCTGCGGATTCAAAACCGACGAGGACGCGCTCGTGCTGCACGGCTCGAACGGCGAAATGCTGGATATATCGCAGCTCGCAGCCCGCGATCAGGATGGATTGCGCCCGCGCCTCGAACAGATCTTTCCGGACATGCCCAGCCAGACCCGCCATGATCTCGATCCGCTGGTGCTTGGCAACGTGGACCGCATTGCCGAGGTCCGGAAGATGGAGCGCACGCTGGACGTCGAACACCGCGAGCGGATGATCTGCGTCGGGCGCGGATTCGATTTCCTGCACATGCCCAACCTCGCGCTCATCATCGGCCCCTACAGTCCCGACCTCGCCGAACCGATCCACCAGGCCGCCGGCATCATCGACGCCAACATACGCGCCGGCCGCATTCCCGACGACGGCTTCCTGCTGCAGGCCTCGGTGCCCTACGCGGAAGTTGGACTGGACCGCGCCCGCGCCGAACTGAAGTCGCGTTTTCTTTCGAAGTTCGCCGCGGATGTCACACGCGCCCAACGCCCGAAGCTCGCACCCAAGATGCAGGTGCGTACCGCCGTGCTTGATTGGCGTTCGCGTACACTGGAAACGATCGCTGCCGAGTAGCGCGTAATTGCCATGGGCAAGTGCGGATGAACGTCGCAGGATTCAGCGTGAGTTACGCTTACTGAGTTGCTGTCGCCAATATTATTCGGGTAACGCCATATCCGCAGCAGCCCGCCGACTCCTTTAGATTTAATGCACGAGATACTGCAAGTTATCAACAGGCTCTAACGAACAATAAATTATTAGCTCTCACTTTAACAGCGGTGGTAAAACAGGTACAGGCACGTTTCTGTTGTAGTCCGCAGTTAATGCGCTGGTACCAATACCCAATTGTCCATCGAAGTTCCAACCCCAACAGTACCCTCTCCCGGCTGTTGTAATTCCACAAGTATGTTGACCACCCGTCTCTACAGATGCAAATGCGATTCCGCCTGAAACAGGCGCCGGTGAGTCGATGTAAAACAACGATTCTGTGCCATTACCAACCTGGCCCCAAGAATTGCTACCCCAGCAGTAGGCAAAACCATTAGAAGTTAGTCCACATGTATGTCCGCTTACGCTCAAGGATACTAAAGCGATCGCCGTCGACTCTATTGCAGGAGATGTAGTGGCAATCATCATCCCGTTATTAAATTTATTTCCCCAACAATAAATACTGCCGTTAGCGGTAATCCCGCAAGTACGGTCTACGCCTGCGCTTAGCGAGGTAAAATTAATATCCCCTGCTACAGGCACAGGAGTTGTACTCCAATTCTGGGTCGCATTGCCAAGCTGGCCGTAGGCGTTCTGACCCCAGCAATAGGCCATACCATTCACTGCCAGGGCACATGCATAATAGTAACCTGTGCTTATGGCGGTGAATGAAAGATTCCCTGCCACGGGCACGGGTGTCGTGCTGTTAGTCGTGGTTCCGTTACCAAGCTGGCCAAACACGTTACTACCCCAACAATATGCCGCGCCGCTTTTCGTCAAACCACATGTGTTATATCCTTTCACACTCAAAGACGAAAATGCGAGTCCACTCGCAACGGCGACAGGTTCTCCGCTTCGATTCGATACACCGTCGCCGAGTCCATAATCGCTTGCACCCCAACAATAGGCAGCGCCGGTCACCGTCAGGCCACAAGACATTTCTCCACCAACGCTCAAGGACGCAAACACGATTCCGCCGGAAACTGGTATCGGGTAGGCGCTTGTTTGCATTTGTGGGGTTGGCAAACAAGGCGGAGTAGGTGGGATCGACGAGATGGACGAGCAAGTAACCAGCGGTCCATTGCCGAGCTGGGCATTATAATTAGCACCCCAGCAATAAGCCGCGCCTTTGGTGGTAAGTCCACAAGTATGGTGGCCCCCTGCGCTTATCGAGGAAAGAACAAGCGGCAAAGAGAACTTTGCTAGCTCTTCGGTGGTCGTGGTGCTATCGGTGACACCCTGGACAGTGAATTGCTCGATGTTCGTACTCTTTACCAATCCAATGCCTGGCGCAAACCATTCAGACCCTGTGAATGTGTCCGTGAATATCGTATCGTCACGCGAGAAAATGATTGTAATGGTGCCGTTCGTCACGATCTTGGCCGCATTAGTAAACGTGCCAGCTGATACGGTTATGTCCTCAAACCCAACAACCGTTACTGTTACATTGAGGCTAGCTGTTTCTGGATTTCCATCGCGGTCCTGATCAGGCCAGCTTAATCCTGATTCGCTCACTGACGAAAATGATGCATTAAGACCAAGTGGAAATACGTATTCCCGATACGGCGTAAACTGGGGCGTCAGGAAGTCGGTGCCATCGTTGTTGCCGTAATTGGTAATTGCCAGATTTCCCTTGACCAGATAATCATCGTTGGCAACACCGGAATTACCGGGATTGGTTTCATGAAATATCGTAGCGGAAATCTCGTTGTTGATGAGTTTCGTGCCCGTGATTTGCCGCATAGTCGTATATGACGTGGTGTTTCCGCCACTTTCCTCTGTGACCTGATACACCCAGGTATTCCCCTGATCGAAGGGAAAATAGTTACCGATGTCTCCTATCCCCTGCAAAGTCTGGTCAATGGCAGACGCAACAATAACAAACGATGTGATGTTGGCATCTGCCGCAACTGCGTTCTTGAATGCAGTAACCGTGGCTTCGATGTCTAGCCCGCTCGCTAGCGGCTTGGTCATCACCAGCAGATTGACTGCCGCGCCAATATCGGCAAGCTCTTGAATCGTGAAATTATTCAGAGACGAGGCGACGGATTTTTCCAAAACAAGCCTGACAGCGGTTTCCGAGGCGGGATCAATATTGACGGAACCCGATACTACAAATGCTCTCATCTTGGCGCCGTTTGAAAGGCTTATAACCTGGACTACCAAATCATTGGCCGTGGTTAAACCAAGCTTGGAGAGGTTAAAAGAATAAGCGCCACCTGTGGTCTTGGTCGTCGCCAACACGGTAATGACATAGCCAGTATTATCAATTCTGACCAGGTCTACATGGGTGTTATCGGGCACGGAGGCGAGCCCTGTGATCGCCGCGTACGCCGGTGAAATAAAAAAATCGGTCAGTTTCGCAAAAATATTCTTTTGGGGAAGCAAGGCAACCACACGACCCGGTGCTAATACAGTACCGGATACTACAAAATCAGCAGAGATTGGAGTACTGCCAGCATCAGTCCCGTTACCGGCATTAGTGCCGCTTCCAGCATTACTTCCACCACCTCCGCCGCCGCCCGAACCGCAGGCCGCGATCGTAATCGCGATCATGACGGTGAGCGCCATATTCAGCCATGATGTTTTATGGCTGGTGAGAATAGCAGGAGAATTATTTGAATCAACCGAGAGGTTGCGACATAAACTCTGCCACAATTCAGTGATCATCAAGCTGCGCCTAGTCATGGAATACAACCTCCTCCATTGCAATTCTTTTTTATGCTTTTGAGTATATTATTAACGCTATATACAGCTACTTGCTCAAAACTGTCAATTGCGCAAGATTGTCTTCGACTAAGTCACGCAATAATAAGGCGATTATCCCTGCCTTCGGGTAGTATTTGAATGTCGCTGGAGATGTTACTGACTACATCTTTTTTGCCACTCCAGATGACTCTTGCCGTCACAGTCAAACCTCAAATCTAATGGAACGCATAGTTTTTCTCGATCGCGACAGCATACAGGCCGACATCCGCCGACCGGACTTTCCGCACGAGTGGCGCGATTACCCGGCAACCGCCGCCGCACAGGTTATCGAACATCTGATGGAGGCGACGATAGCCATCAGCAACAAGGTTTCGCTCATGGCCGACAGCCTTGCGCGGCTCAAGTCGCTCAGAATGATTGCGGTGTGCGCCACCGGCACCAACAATGTCGATCTCGAATATTGCCGCGCGCACGGCATCATCGTCTCAAATATCCGGAACTATGCCATGCACTCGGTTCCTGAACATGTATTCACGCTGATCCTCGCGCTGCGGCGCAGCCTGCCGGGTTATCGCGAGGATGTGCGCAACGGACTGTGGCAGAAAGCCGAGCAGTTCTGTCTGTTCACGCGCCCGATCGGGGATCTCCACGGCAGCACGCTCGGCGTGATCGGCAACGGCACCCTGGGCCGGGCCACGGCCAAATTGGGTGAGGCGTTCGGCATGCGCGTGCTGGTCGCCGATCACAAAAACGCCGGCACGGTGCGGCCCGATTACACGGCATTCGAGAAGGTCCTGACGGAGAGCGACGTAATCACCCTGCACTGTCCGCTGACAACCGCCACCCATCATATGATTGGCGCGGCCGAACTGAAAAAGATGCGCCCCCATGCCCTGCTCATCAACACCGCCCGCGGGGGTCTGGTGGATGAAGCCGCGCTCACCATAGCGCTCAAACAGGGTGTGCTCGGCGGCGCGGGCTTTGACGTATTAACCGCGGAACCGCCGCGCGCGGGCAATCCCCTGCTCGATCTCGATCTGCCCAACTTTATCCTGACACCGCACATTGCCTGGGCCAGCCGCAACGCCATGCAGATCATGGCCGACCAGCTGATCGATAACATCGAGGCATTCATCCGCGGCGCGCCGCAAAATCGCGTCGTCTGAGCATCATGACCGGATTACAATAACAGACCCATGCCGCCCCCGAGAATGCAGCGTACTGTTTTTTTCGTGTCGGATCGCACCGGCATCACGGCCGAGCTCCTGGGCAAGACCCTGTTGACACAGTTTCCGAACGCGGAATTCCGCAGACGTACCGTGCCGTTCGTGGACACGCTGGACAAGGCGCGGGCGATCGTCGCCGAAATTAATGAAACCGCGCGTCAGGACGGTCAACGTCCGATCGTCTTCAGCACCCTGATCAACGATGACGTGCGCACCGTGGTCACCTCCGCCAACGCGCTGTTTCTCGATTTTCTCGCGGACTTCATCGGCCGGCTGGAATCGGAGCTGGGCCTGGTGTCTTCGCATGCGCTCGGTCTCAGCCACGGCATGGGCGACGAACTGGCCTACCAGAAGCGCATGGACGCGGTGAACTATACCCTTTCACATGACGACGGCGTCAACACCGCCAACTACGACCGGGCCGAGGTGATCCTGACCGGCGTATCGCGCACCGGCAAGACACCGACCTGTCTCTACCTCGCCATGCAATATGGAATCCACGCCGCCAACTACCCGCTTACGCCCGATGATTTTCCGGACCGGATGCTGCCGAAACCCTTGCTTCCCCATCGCGCCAAGCTGTTTGGCCTGACCATCCAGGCCGAACGGCTGGCGAAAATCCGCCACGAACGCAAGCCGGGCAGCCGTTATGCCTCGCTGGATAACTGCCGCAACGAACTGCGCGCCGCCGAAACCCTGATGCGCCAGGCGCAGGTTCCTATCCTCGACACCACCATCATGTCGGTGGAGGAAATCGCCATTTCCATTCTCCATGCCACTGGCCTGATCCAGCGCGTCAAAAGCTAGCGGATAAAACGCTTGGAGCCTCTAACAAAATGAAATGGACAGGATTAACAGGATTTTTCATGATTTACAGGATTAAGGATTTTTAGATTAAGAAATCCTGTTAATCCTGGCCTTTAATCCTGTAAATCCTGTCTAATTTTTTCTTTTTGTTAGGAGTTCTTGGGGCTTTCTCTGCTTGGCAGCGACTTCATCGCGCAGATAAACCGGCAGTGCCAGCTCCGGCGCCAAAGCGACGCCTGCTTCATATAGATGAGCGCCGAGCTGCGCCGCGAAACGGGCACGGGGGAAACACTGCGCGCGCCACGCGCTCGCGCGATCGATCAGACGCGCCGTGATCACCGCGGCATATTGATCCCAACCGCTGCCGGCGCCGACCCAGCCGGTCTCAGTCGGCACGGGAATATCTTTCGGGGACAGTACTTGCTCCGCGCCCTTGAGTTCAACTATGCCCCGGGCATTGCGCGCATAAGCGCCCCAGTAAACCTGATTCATGCGCGCATCGAATGCCGCCAATATCCGTGGGGCGTCAACACCCTGCGCCAGCGTCGCGAGCGAGGATACGGGCACCACGGGAAGATTGGCGCCAAATGCCAGCCCTTGCGCGACACCCGCGCCGATGCGCAACCCGGTAAACGATCCCGGACCGCGACCGAAGGCAATGGCGTCTAATTGTGTCAAAGCAAAACCAGACTCAGCCAGCACCTCCTGCACCATGGGAAGAATACGCTCGGAATGCTGGTTTCCCGACTCATGACGCTCAAGCACAGCGCCATCCTGCCACAGCGCGACGGAACAGGCTTCCGTGGACGTCTCAAGCGCGAGAATTTTCAATTTGGACAATGCGGAAAAATGTGAGGGGCAGCCTATGGGCCAAAGCATCAGGCATACATCGGCTTGCCGTCATTCAGATTCAGCCAGCCCTTGACGATACGGTAAATCATCCACAGGCCGTTGGCGATGAGGATGAGATAGCCGACAACAATAATGAGCAGCAAGCCACCCAACGCAAACCACAACAGGCTGAACCAGAAAGTGCGTATCTGCCAGCGAAAATGCGACTCGATCCAGGTCCCGTGCGTATCGTCCAACTTGACGTAGTTGACGATGATGGCCACAAAGTAAGTAATGCCCAGAAGAAAACTTAGCGCCTGCAAAGCGTAAACCGCCGTGGCGTGATTTTTCAGGGATTGCAGATCGATTTGACGACGGCTGTCATTCATAGGCGTGCTCATATTTGCTCCAGGCTTGTCACGGCGTTATCAAGGCTGAACATCCGGCCGGGCGAAAATCGAATAATAACGGAAGAAGATGAATATCCCTACCGGCAATAATCCGGTCCAGCCGAACAAGCGCGATGTAAAACCCTAGCGCAGGCGGCTCAAAAACCAGATATCAAGCCAGGCGCTTCGCGAAAACACCGTGTCAAACGCTCGACCAATAGCGCCCGGTCCATGCCCGTCGTCCTGGCGTTGCGCTTGCGCGTCACCCAGATCGGATCGGGAAAGTGAGCATCGTCGGTAAAACGTGGAATGACATGCCAGTGCAAGTGGGGAGTCAGGTTGCCCAGGGAAGCCAGATTCATTTTTTTGGGATGCAACAGTTCGCGCAAAACTTGCTCGACCACAAACACCACAGTCATGAAATGTACGCGGTCCGGTTCCGCCAGATCGGTCATTTCCTTTACATGATCGCGCCAGATCACCCGACAAAACCCTGAGTAATCCGGATCGTTCACGAGAATAATCCGGCACCGCGCATCCTGCCAAAGGACGGTTTCATTTTCGGGATGGCAGAGCGGGCAAGAATTCATGAATGGGCAGGATTAGCAGGATTAGAACTTTTCAAGAATTAATCCTGCGCATTCCAATTTTTATCCTTGCACCGGACGAACCTTCGAGGCCGCAAGCTTGGCGCGGGCGCGTGCTTCGTCAATATTCGCTCCATTGGCCAGCGCCACCCCCATGCGCCGGCGCTTGAAGGCTTCGGGCTTGCCGAAGAGACGAATGTCGGATTGCGGCACGCGCAGCGCCTCATCCACGCCTTCGAACGCAATGCCTTTGGCCTCCATGCCGCCATAAATCACGGCGCTGGCGCCCGGTGCGCGCATGGCCACCGATACCGGCAAACCCAATATCGCGCGTGCGTGCAATTCAAACTCATTCTGGGCCTGGCTGATCAGGGTCACCATGCCGGTGTCGTGCGGGCGCGGACTGACCTCGCTGAACCACACACGATCGCCTTTGACAAAAAGCTCCACGCCGAAAATGCCGCGCCCGCCGAGATTGTCGGTCACCTGCCTGGCGATCTCACGGGCACGCCGCAACGCCTTCTCGCTCATCGGCTGGGGTTGCCAGGATTCGACATAGTCACCCTTCACCTGAACATGCCCGATGGGATCGCAATAAAAAGTTTCAATATTTCCGGACTCACCGACCGCGCGCACGGTCAACAGGGTAATCTCGTAATCGAATTTAATCAGCTCTTCGACAATCACGCGCGTCTGGGTGACGCGCGCCCCGCTCATCGCATAGTCCCAGGCCACGGCGACATCGTCGGGACCGTGCACGGTGGATTGACCCTTGCCGGATGACGACATCACCGGCTTGATGAGACAGGGATAGCCGATACCGCCGTCGATGTTCTCCTTCAATTCTCCCAGGCTGGCGGCAAATCCATAACGCGAGGTCGGCAGCTCCAGCGTCTCGGCCGCCAACCGCCGGATGCCTTCACGATTCATGGTGAGTTGCGCGGCGCGCGCGGTGGGAATCACTTCGGCCAGCTTGTCACGCTCGATTTGCGCCAGCATGTCGGTGGCAATGGCCTCGATCTCGGGAACAATAATGTGCGGGCGTTCTTTCTCGACCAGGGCACGCAGGGCGGCGCCATCGGCCATATTGATCACGCAGGCGCGGTGAGCGACCTGGTGGCCCGGTGCATCGGGATAACGATCCACGGCGATGACCTCAACTCCCAGGCGTTGCAGGGCAATGATGACTTCCTTGCCCAGCTCGCCCGCCCCCAGCAGCATCACACGCGTGGCGCTGGGGCTCAGTGGCGTGCCGATTTTCATTGTTTTAATTTCCTTAAAAAAAATTGACGGACAGGATTTACAGAATTAACAGGATTCTAAAATCAAAAACATTCACTTTTGGTTTTTGTTCCTAATCCTGTAAATCCTGTTAATCCTGTCTATTTATTTTTCAGCAAAATGATTATGGCCCGTCGCCTTCGGGTAATAAGGCTTTCCGGATTCATCCAGGATACGCAGGCCGGGCACCGCCTCGATTTCACCGATGCGGTGAAAACCACAGGCAAACTTGAGCTTTTCCAATGCCGCAACGTTATTATCCGGCACGGTGAAACACAGCTCGTAATCATCGCCACCCGCCAATACCGTTTCCCAGCCCGTTTCTTTAAGATGCCGCCGGGAAACATCGGAGACAGGTATGCGATCAAGATAGAGGCGTGCGCCGACCTCGCTCATTTCCAGGATATGCCCAAGATCGGCCAGCAGGCCGTCGGAAATATCGGTGGCGCCATGGGCGATTCCGCGTAATGCCATACCCTCGCGCACTCGCGGTGTCGGCCGGTCGAGCTGTCCCGCCACCGCTGCGAAATCACGCTCCGGTAAACGAATTTCTTCCCGGCGGTGGCGCAG
>JAUSDQ010000011.1 GCA_030650525.1 Sulfuricaulis sp. | reverse complement strand
GGATTTACCGACATATCCCACGTGATCGAACATACGCTGTCGAGTCTGCCGGCGAGCCAGGACGCCGAGCTGGGAGCGGAGTTGTCGGACGACGCGCGCGCCCGCGAAACGGCGGGGCGTTTCATCGCCGGCCGGGAGTCGCGCGTGGGGCAGGGTGTGACATGATGGATTTACTCTACTTTATCGGCGCGTTTGTCGCCGCCCTGGGCATTCTGATCACGGTGCATGAATTCGGCCATTTCTGGGTCGCGCGCCGTTTGGGCGTGAAGGTGCTGCGTTTTTCCGTTGGCTTCGGCAAACCCTTGTGGTCGCGCCGGGTCGGCAAAGACGAAATGGAGCTTGCCATCGGCGCCTTTCCGCTGGGCGGCTATGTGAAGATGCTCGATGAAACCGAAGGCGAAGTACCGCCCCAGGATGTCCACCGTGCCTTCAACCGCCAGAAAATATGGAAACGCATGGCTATCGTCGTGGCCGGCCCGCTTTTCAATTTCCTGTTCGCCATCCTGGCTTATTGGGCGGTTTATATGATCGGTGTGGACGGCGTCAGGCCGGTGGTGGGCAAGGTCATGGAGGATTCGATTGCCCAGCAAGCTGGATTTCATGCCGGCGATGTCATCCTGAGCATCGACGGGATGGAAGTGCAGAGCTGGGATCATCGCCGGCTATACCTGTTTCAGCGCGCGCTCGATCGCGTCCCCGTGACGATCGAAGTCCGCAATGCGCAGGGACAGCTTAAGACGCATCGGTTGGATTTGTCCGGCCTGTCGGTGGAGAAAGTGAGCGCCTCGTTGCTTGAGCGAGGCATCGGACTGGTCGGTTTTCTGCCCGAGCCGCTGCCGGTGATCGGCGTCCTGGAACCGGGACCCGCGTCACGCGCCGGCATGCAGGTGGGCGACCGCTTGGTGGCGGTCAATGGCCAGCCGGTGGATTCATGGGGGGCGCTGGTGCAACTGATCAGCAAGAGCCCCGGCAATCCTATTCGCATCACGGCCGAGCGCGACGGGGCGCGCCAGGATTTCACGGTGACGCCGGATGCCGTGGAGCAGGACGGCAAGACCATCGGGCGCATCAATATCCGTCCGCGGTTTAGCGACATCCCCGCAGACATGCTGGTGAAGGTGCGCTTCGGTGTTACGGAAGCGTTGACCGAGGGCATTAACAATACCTGGTCGATGTCCGTGCTCACGCTTGAAATGCTCTACCGAATGCTGAAACTAGAGGTGTCGTCGCGCAATATCAGCGGGCCGATCACCATCGCCCAGTATGCCGGTTACTCCGCCAAGGCGGGTGTCAGTCAGTTCATGCTGTTTCTGGCCGTGATCAGCATCAGCCTGGGTGTGTTGAATCTGCTGCCCATTCCGGTGCTCGATGGCGGCCACCTGATGTATTACATTATCGAGGCCGTCACAGGCAGCCCGCTTCCCGAGCGCGTTTTGGTGCTGGGGCAGCAGGCCGGCGTGGCGCTGCTGATTGGGCTCATGGTGCTGGCTTTTTATAACGATTTAACCCGGATATTCCAGTGACGCGATTGCCGCTGGCTCGAGCCTAGAAAAGAATAACGAATGAAAAAAATTCTTGCGGCACTGCTTTTCTGCGTTTTTTACGCATCCGCCGGTTTCGCCATGGAACCGTTTGTGGTGAAGGACATCCGCGTGGAAGGCCTGCAGCGAATCGCGGCGGGCACGGTGTTCAATTATCTCTCCGTGAAGGTCGGCGATACGCTGACGGAGAAGAAATCGCAGGACGCCGTTCGCGCCCTGTTCAAGACCGGATTCTTCCGGGACGTAAATCTCGAACGCGACAAGAATGTGCTGATCGTGACGGTGGTTGAGCGTCCCTCGATTGCCGGCATCAAGATCGTCGGCACCAAGGAGATGTCGGAAACCGATCTCAAGAAAGGGCTGAAAGAGATTGGCTTGGCGGAAGGCCGGGTATTCAACAAGTCGCTGCTGGATCGCGTGGAGCAGGAACTGCGGCAGCAATACTTTGCCCGCGGTTATTACGCCGTGGCGATTCAGCTGACGGTCACGCCGCTCGAGCGCAACCGCGTGGACATCAACATCGACGTGGCGGAAGGCAAGGTGGCGCGGATCCGTGAAATCATTATTGTCGGTAACCACCTCTACTCGGACAAACAGTTGCGCAAACTCTTTACTCTGGGCCCGCGGCCCTGGTATGCCCCGTTCTCAAGCCGCGACAAGTATTCCAAACAGAAACTCGCCGGCGATCTCGAGCGGTTGCGCAATCATTACCAGGATCAGGGATTTCTGGAGTTCAATATCGACTCCACCCAGGTATCGATCACACCGGATAAGGAGAAAATCTATATCACGGTCAATATTACCGAGGGCAAGAAATACACGGTCACCGGCTTCAAGCTGGCCGGCACCTTTGTGGTTCCGGAACAGGAATTGAGCGATCTGGTCACCGTCAAATCCGGTGGTATTTTTTCACGCAAGGAAGTCACCGAGTCCACCAAGAAAATATCCGATCGTCTCGCCAACGATGGCTATGCCTTCGCCAACGTTAATGCCATACCCGACGTCGACAAGGAGAAATCGCAGGTATCCTTTACCTTTTTCGTGGATCCCGGCCGGCGCATCTATGTGCGCCGGATCAATTTCTCCGGCAACGTGGCGACACGCGACGAAGTGCTGCGCCGTGAAATGCGCCAACTCGAAGGCGGGTGGTACAACGCCGAAAAAATCCAGCGCTCGCGCGTGCGTCTGCAACGGCTTGGTTTCTTCGATGACGTCAACGTGGAAACTCCCACGGTAACCGGTGTCGCCGACCAGGTGGATGTGAATGTGGCGGTCAAGGAACGTCCCACGGGCAACCTGCTTCTGGGAGTGGGGTATTCGGATACCGATGGTTTGCTGCTGAATGCCAGCATCACCCAGAGCAACCTGTTAGGCACCGGCAAGGAATTGGGCGTCAGCTTCGACAATTCCAGGTCCGCGTCCAATTTCAACATACGTTACGTCAATCCTTATTACACGAAAGATGGCGTGAGCCGCGGTTTCAATATTTTCTCCAGCACCATAGACGCCGGCGCGGCGGACACGGCGGCCTACACCGCGGACAGTCAGGGCGTGGGTGTATTCTTTGGGATTCCCCTGAGCGAGGATAACAAGATCGATGTGGGCGGTGACGTGGAGAAAATCGAGCTGCACACAAACGCCAACAGCGCCAGGATCGCCCAGGATTTTGTCGCCGCGCATGGTTCTTCGAACACGGTGCTAAAGACCACGCTGGGCTGGTCCCACGACAGCCTCGACAGCCTGCTGCTTCCGACGTCGGGCAGCTTGCAGCGCTTGTCCGCCGAAATATCCGTTCCCGGAACCGATATTGAATATTACAAGCTGACGTATCTTGCCGGTCGTTATTGGCCGTTCAGCGAGAGTTTTACGTTCAAGGTCAAGACCGAGCTGAGTTACGGCAACGGTTACAGCGGTACCGACACATTGCCGTTTTACAAGAATTTCTTCGCCGGCGGCAGCAGCACGGTGCGCGGCTACAGCTCACGTTCATTGGGACCGAGGGATGTATCGCCGCCCAACGATCCGATCGGCGGCAACCGGCGGGTGCTGGGTAATATGGAACTTTTGTTCCCGTTGCCCGGCACCTCACGCGACAATAAGTCCATGCGTCTGAGCTTTTTCGCCGATGGCGGCATGGTATACGGCCCCGGCGAACCGCTGGACCTTGGACAGTTGCGCTATTCCGGCGGTTTAGCGTTTAATTGGTATTCGCCGGTCGGGCCGCTCAGTTTCAGCTACGCCATTCCTCTGAATGACAAGCCAGGCGACCGAACCGAATCGTTCCAGTTCACGCTGGGTGTGCCACTTCGATAGCATCAGGAGGCTGTTTTGGAAAGTAGACGCTTCATACTCAAGTTGGCACTGATGGTGCTGAGCACGTGTGCCACGACGGGTTTGACCCATGCGGCCGAACTCAAGATCGGCTATGTCAATGCCGTCAAGGTAATCGAGGAAGCACCGCAGGGCGAATCCGCCCTCAAAAAGCTTGAGGCTGAATTCGCACCGCGCGACAAGCAAATCGTCGCGATGCAGAACAAGCTTAAGCAACTTGAGTCGGACCTGGAAAAGAATGCGTTGGTGCTCAAGGAGGCGGAACATCGCTCCAAGGAGTTTGAGATAGTTTCGCTGAAGCGCGATTTGCGCCGTTCGACACAGGAATTCCGCGAGGATTACAACCTGCGACGCAACGAGGAATTGGCGGCACTGCAGAAAATTGTCCAGAAGACGATCGCGGAAATCGCCAAGCAGGAAAATTACGATCTGATTCTCGAGAGCGCCGTTTATGCCGGCCCCAAGGCGGATATCACGGAACAGATTTTAAAGAAGCTGGGGAAGAAGTAAGAGTCCCTAGCAGAAAGAAAAATCAGACAGGATTTCTTACCTCTAAAAATCCTTAATCCTGTCAATCCTGAAAAATCCTGTTAATCCTGTCTATTTTATTAGAGGCACTAAGATAAACATGGCGGTTACCCTCGCAGAACTGGCACGACGTTTTCAGGGAAAGGTGCGGGGAAATCCCGACGTGACCGTCGAGCGCGTGGCAACCCTGGAAACGGCTGGCCCACGCGATATTTCCTATGTGAGCGACCGGAAATATCTGGCACTGCTTGAGAAAACGTCGGCCGGCGCGGTGATCTTGGCGGAAGCCGACGCATCCCATTTTGCCGGCACGGCATTAATCGTCGACAACCCGCATCTTTGTTTCGCGCGCGTGGCGTCGCTGCTGTATCCGCCGCCGAAGTTCAAGCCCGGCATGCATGTCACGTCGGTGGTAAGTCCAACGGCCCGGGTGGCGAAATCCGCGTGGATCGGACCGCATTCAGTTGTCGACAACGATGTCGTGATCGACGAAGACGTGTTTATCGGACCGGGATGTTTCGTGGGCGCGAATGTCACGGTCGGTGCGCGCACACGGCTGGTCGCGCATGTTGCCATCAATGACCGTAGCGCCATCGGGGAGGATTGCCAATTCCATCCCGGTGTCGTGATCGGAAGCGACGGATTCGGATACGCCAAAGACGATTCGCAATGGCACAAGGTGCCTCAACTCGGCCGCGTCGTGATCGGGAACAGGGTGGAGATCGGCGCCAATACGACCATCGATCGCGGTGCGTTGATGGATACGATCGTCGGCGACGGCGTGAAGCTGGATAATCAGATTCAAATTGCCCACAATGTCCAAATCGGCGAGAACACCGCGATTGCCGCCTGTGTCGGGATTGCCGGCAGCACCGTCATTGGCAAGCGCTGCACGCTGGGTGGACAGGCGGGAGTTATTGGGCACTTGGCCATTGCCGATGACGTACATATCACCGCCGGCTCACTGGTGACGAGCTCCATCAATCAGGCCGGGATTTACTCCGCCAGCCTCAAGGCCGAACCGGTGGAGAAGTGGCGGCGTAATGCGGCGCGACTGCACCATCTGGATGAGATGGCGCGACGCCTGGATAAACTGGAAAATAAACTGCAACGGCCTTCCGAGGAGCAAGAAAATTGAACGCGCTGGATATCCACGAAGTCCTCAAGTACCTGCCGCACCGCTATCCATTTCTGCTGATCGATCGCGTGCTGACCTGGACCAAGGACGAATCGTTGACGGCCATCAAGAACGTCACCATCAACGAACCGTTTTTCCAGGGGCATTTCCCGCATCATCCGGTCATGCCGGGGGTGTTGATTATCGAGGCCATGGCGCAGGCGTGTGCCATTCTTTCCCTTAAAAGTTTGGATAAGGTTCCGAACGATGACTCGGTATATTATTTCGTCGGCATCGATAAGGCCCGCTTCAAGCGCCCGGTCGAACCCGGAGATCAGCTCACGATCAAGGCCTTGCTCAAGCGCCGAATGAAAGGCATCTGGCTGTTCGAAGGCGAGGCCTACGTGGGGGAGGAGCTTTGCTGTAGCGCGGATCTCATGTGTACCTATAAAGGTGTCTGAGTGATACACCCTCAGGCGATTGTCGATCCCAGCGCGCTAATCGGCAAGAACGTTCATCTCGGGCCGTTCAGCGTGATCGGCCCGGGCGTGGAGATCGGCGATGACACCTGGATCGGTCCGCATGTCGTGATCAACGGACCGACGCGCATCGGAAAAAACAACAAAATCCATCAGTTCGCGTCTCTGGGCGACGCCCCCCAGCATACGGGCTACAAGGGCGAGCCCACCCGGCTGGAGATCGGCGACCGCAACATCATCCGGGAGTATTGCACATTCAATCGCGGCACCGTGGGCGGCGGGGGCGTGACGCGGATGGGCCATGACAACTTCATCATGGCGTATTGTCACGTCGCGCACGACTGCCGTGTCGGCAATCATACGATTTTCGCCAACGGCACCAGCCTGGCGGGGCATGTCACCATCGAGGATTATGTCATCTTCGGTGGCTTCACCATGGTTCATCAATTCTGTCGCGTGGGCGCCTACACCATGACCGGCATCGCCACGGCGACATACAAGGATATCCCCCCTTATTTGCTGACGGCGGGCAACACCGCCAAACCCCATGGACTCAATATCCGCGGACTCAAGCGTCAACAGTTTTCCGCATCGGCCATTGAATCGCTGCGGCGCGCATACAAAGTACTCTATAAATCCGGCCTGCGGCTGGAGGAGGCCGTCGCGCAACTGACGGCGATGGGAAAAGAAAGCGCTGAGGTAAATTATTTTGTCCACTTCATCCAGGCTTCGGAGCGCGGCATCATCCGCTGAATCGGCACGGACCATGCCGAAGATTCGCATTGGCGTTGTTGCCGGCGAGGCGTCGGGCGATGCTCTCGGTGCCGGTTTGATGCGCGTGCTCAAGACGCGTGTTCCCGGTATTTCCTTCGAAGGTATCGGCGGACCGCAAATGCAGGCGCTCGGTTGCCGCAGTCTGTTTCCCATGGAACAGCTTTCCATCATCGGTCTGGAGTCGATAAATAAATACCCAGAGATTCTGGGGGTAAGAAATAAGCTTGCTGATTATTTTTTATCAAACCCGCCGGATCTGTTTATCGGCATTGACGTCCCCGATTTCAATCTCGGTCTCGAGGAAAAACTCAAATCCGCGGGCATTACCACGATGCATTATGTCAGCCCCACGGTGTGGGCCTGGCGCGGCTATCGCATCCGTAAAATCCGCCGCGCGGTGGATCACATGCTGACGCTTTTTCCATTCGAGGCCAGATTTTATCGAAAGCATCGCGTGCCGGTCACTTTTGTCGGCCATCCGCTCGCGGACCAGATTGAGGAGAAATACGACGTCGCCGCCGCTCGCCGTCAACTTCATTTGCCGGCGCAAGGCACGGTGGTGGCGTTATTGCCCGGGAGCCGTCTCAGCGAACTGAAACGCCACGCCGACCTGTTCGTGAAAACCGCCCTGTGGCTGCATCGACGTCATCCCGATATCCATTTTGTCGCGCCGTTTGTGAGTTCGGAAACCCAAGCCATATTCGAGCGTGCCTTGTATCGCCATGGCGCGTGGTTTCTGCCCCTGTCCATCGTGACGAATCGCTCCTGCGAAGCCATGGCCGCCGCGAACATCGTGTTGCTGGCCTCCGGCACGGCCACACTGGAAGCGGCGCTGCTTAAAAAGCCGATGGTCGTGACCTACAAAATATCCTGGCTGTCTTATTTCCTGATCCGGCCGTTCTTGCACGTCGATCTGTATGCCTTGCCGAATATTCTGGCGGGCCGCCGGCTGGTTCCGGAGCTGATGCAGCGGAATGCCGTGCCCGAAAAACTGGGGAGCGCCGTGGAGTATTTTCTGTCCCATCGCGACAAGGCCAAATCCGTGCAAGCCGCCTTGGCGGTCATACACCGCTCGCTGCGTCAGAATGGGAGCCAGCGCGCCGCGGATGCCGTGGTCAAGCTGCTGAAATCGC
>JAUSDQ010000319.1 GCA_030650525.1 Sulfuricaulis sp. | reverse complement strand
GTTATTATGAGTAAGCACGCCATATCTGTATGAGTGAGTGTCCTAACCAACGTCTTACGCGCTATGGCCATATCTGCGACGTTTGCACAATGCCATAGGTTAGCTCGCGCGCTTTCGTCAACAGCCCTCCCTTCGTGGTCTGGTTGGGGGCGAGCGACGACGACTCACTCCGACCGTAGAGTTAGTGCACGCGCATCGGTTCGGCAACGTGACTAGGCAACCGATGGCTGCGCGTTGTCTGTGTCGCCAGAGGGGGCCACCGTCGGCCGCTCCGTATGGCGCCACCAGAGCCGCTTCGCGCCAAGGCCGGCGCCATCCTCCGGGACCTCCGGAGATATCTTCGATTGGCCCCCAAACCGCGACGCTTATCCCCGCGGTTATCTGTATGCGTCTGTTTTTTTATCTGCGTAATCGGACGGCTCCGCACCGGGTTGCTTTGAAGGTGGACGATCACTTCGGGAGCTGAAGCAATTTCCGCAGGCCTGAGGCGAAGCCGAAGCCGAAGAGCAACTTCCCATGCAGTTGCAGTTCACCCTCTTCGCCGAGGGTGATGCCGACGCGGTGGAGATACGACTCGTCGAGTGCCTGGGTGAGGGAGCTGCGCTCGGAATCGAGCAGCGCGACAGCGGATTCGACGATCTCCAGCGGTCGGCCGCCTTGCGCATGGGCAAGGCCGTCTTTCGGACGCATGTCGATCGCAAGCGTGGTTTGACCCTTGAGCAGCGAGATTTCGCCAGCTAGTCGGCGCCCCTCCGCCAGCCGGAATCCGAGCTCGCTGCGCAGCGCGGGGTCCGAGATTTTTTGGAGAAGTTGATCGTCGGGCGTTGAAGTGCGTGTCGCCGTGTGCTTCACCATGCTTGCCCCCGCGCACTCCGCCCACGCCCGTATAAGCGCCTTGAAGTGTGCCCCGGCCGGCGACTGAAGGGTGTTATAGCTTGGGCTCTTTTGCTGCCGAGCCAGCCGCCTGCCGACCGTGGCGAGCGAGTAGTCCTTACGTGTGGGGTCGCCAGGCTCATTGCTGATCGCCCGGCAGACTTCATGGACATTGTCCAAATTGGGATGGGCCCGAACGCCCAGCTTCGCCTTCAGTTCCTCTAGGATTTTGTCGGGGGTCGGCTTATTCGGCGTCGTGTTCATGACTTGAGCAGGTTCCTGAGGGGAATGGAGCGGACGCCGTCGGCGAGCACCCTGTCGAGCGCGCTCGACACCAATGGAGATTCGCCTTTCTCAATCAGCGCAACCGCGGCCGGCAGGTTGTAGTTCACAGACTTCGCGAGTTCCCTCGTGAGCCGGTTGCCAAGTACGTTCTGCTCGGCCGGGGTCAGCGGCCCAAAGACCAGACCCTTGCCCGCCTTCTGCAGATGCACGTCGAGTAGTTGTCCGCGCCGAACAATGGCGGCCTCGGAATCCGGCGCCAGTTCGGGATAGATTTCTGCGTTGAGGCACACGTCGGACAACACCAGCAGTTCGCTGTTCACCGGCTCAATGGCCCACCTCAAGTCCTCACCAGTGCCCTGCGCCACCCACTGTTGGCCGGGCTGTTCGTCCACCATGGCGATGGAAAGGACCCGGTCGGACAGATTCGAAACATTTGCGATGCCCTTCAGCACCTCATCGACGTCGATGGACAGTTGGTTGCGCAGCAGTTCCGAGCGGTGATACTGCGGCAGACGGGAATAGGGCTGGCGATCCTTGGGATCTTTTTTCTCTTGTTCACGCTCCCATTTGATCTTCTCGCGGCCCAAGGCCATCAGCTGGTCCCCGGCCTCGTCGAGCCGCTGCTGTACGGTCGAGAGCCGCGTCAGGAGTAGCATCATCTTCGCGCGGATTTCGAGGATGTATTCCGGCCGCGACACGAACCAACGGCAGCGGCATTCCATGCACGCCTTTGGCTTCACGCCCGCATATATGCGACTGTACTTGCCTTTCGCCTCATTGACCGCGACCCCGCCGTTGAAGCAACCGCCGCACGACTTGTAGTCGGACGCTGTCGGCACGGTGTTTCCGCCCATTAAGCACCAGCCACCGAGCTGCCGTTCCCACCCGGCGGCATTACGATCACTCGGATCTTCCGGGACCGCCTTCCGCAAGCCGTCCTGGTCGGCCACGACGTACTGAGGCAGATTCTCGTAGTGTTGGCCCTTGAGCGATGCGACCGTAAGCTGGTCGGCGCGCTTCACCAGATTCTCCTGTGCTTCACGCATCCCCTCGCTCATCTGCCACGCGTTGATCTTGCGGTAGTAGATCGTCATTACGAGCCGCGTGTGCCCCGCGAGCTTCATCAGCATATCCAGTTCCATGCCTCCGTCGGCGAGCGCCGTGATCAGCGAGACCCGCAAGGCATGCAGCGGAAAAAAGGACGTCGAGGTAGTTAAGTATTTTCGCCGCACCTTTAGGAACTTGATCGGCTTTCCGTCGTTATCTGTCTCGTTCGCTAGGTCCTTCCGGTCCTCGAGTTCTGCAAGCAACTTGATCCACATATCATCGACCTTGCCATCCGTTATTGGCTTCCGCTCGTCGTCTGGACGCTTTCCGCGCGCCGAGGCGTCCCGAAACAGGAAGCACGTCGGCGCCGCCGCTTGAAGGTCGAACACACTCTTCATACTTCCTCCTGATCCAAAGTGGCTACCCCCGAGTTCGGTCCAGAGCGTGGGCTTGGCGATGGGATTATACTTCTGCTGCCAGTTGCGCAGTTTCACGAGCCAGCGATGCAGGGAGTCGTGCTGGTAAGGGATCTTGTAGCCGCGCAGGTGCCATGCCTTGTCATCATCGGCCGTCTTGTTGGTGTTCACGAAGAACCCCACGTATTCGCCACTGCGGTCGCTGTTGCCTTTCAGGAAGACACCTTGGGCATCCGCTACGCGATCTCGCTGGTCGAGCATTAGCCCGTTTTGCAGCGTTTCGCGGTTCGGATTGTCATTCCAGACGAACATCTTCTTGCGCGCGAGGGGCGCCCGGTGCGAAAACTGCCGACTCTCGGGTTCGAGGGAGGAATTCTCCTCTGGGGCTCTCCGTGACTCGAGGAACTGCTGCTCACCCTCTGGGTCCAGTTCGATGCGAAGGGAGTCGGCCTCTCCGCTGTCCAACATCCGCGTCTGAAACGTCCGCCAAGGCATTTCGAGTTTGCAGAGCAGCGCCACTGCCACCACCGGCGACCACATCTCGTAGACCGTTTTCTTGCCGACCGGTGTACCTACAGCCTTCTTAAGGTCGGGGTCGGGAAGCTGATAGTTAAAAATCGTGCGTTCCCGGACGCGCCAGACGCAGTCCGGGTCGCTCTTGTCGATCACGGTATTGTCTACCTCGAACCAATTGCCAGACCTTGTCCCAGAATCGCCCCCGTCTACCGACTGGGCCCATGTCCAGTCGCTGAAGTTGTCTCCCGGCGCGAGCAGTGCCCGAAGCTCGCAAATGTACGGATATCCCAGAGGACTTCGCACGCTCTCATTGGGTGTTCCGCCCTTCTTGAACGCGCGCAGGAACGGCACCCGAAAGCCTGGATACGCCACGAGTTCGCCGTCCTCATCCGAACTATATTTTTCCTTGATGACCCACGTCAGGAAGTCATGGAGGTAATTCGCAAACTTCGCACCGTTTCTATTATCGCGATAGGGGGCCACACCGCTTTTCGGCCCCAGCAGGGGTGGCAAGGTCATGCCACGCGGCACGGTCAGCAAACTTTCGGGGTTCAGGATTTTGTGCTTCCAAGCGTAGTGTTCCATGAACATGCGCAGCGACAGGATGGCAGCGCCGTAATCGCCTTTGCCGCTCGTGTTCAACCCCGCCATAAATTCCGCGGCGAGAGCCCGCCATTGCTCCATCTCCGTCGGACTCACTCCGGGGTCTTCATGACGCAACGTTCTTACCCAAGCAAAGGTTGGGTCCGTACTCTGGCCAAGGGCCTTCGTTCCTCTGTTCCGCCCAGCTTTCGTGCGACCGGGAGCAAAGAACTGTTCCTTCACTTTCTTCGCCGCATTTTCGGGTTTTGGTGAGATCGGCTGCTCGGTCGAGGCGAGTTCAAGTGACTTCACAAATTCGACGGTAGTGCCACCCGGAATCGACGGCTCTGATGCTGCAATCGATGGTTCTGACAAGATGGAGAGTGGCTGGGTTGAGGACGGCTTGGTGGTTTTCTTGGTCATTGTTTGCAGGTCGGTGTCTGGCTTTAGGGTACAGGCAGAGATTACCGCTATTTAGGTATCGTGCGGAGTCAGCGTGAAGCAAATGAGGGTCCTTCGTTATCCTGGGATAAAAAGAGGACGGAACGCTGCGTGGCGTTGGAAGGCGCGATGACCGCCGCGCGGATTGCGGCGCGATCGCCGACCAGCACCGCCTGCTTTTTCGCCCGCGTGATCGCGGTGTAGAGGAGCGTCCGGTCGAGGATCTTCGAGGCACGGGGCACGACGATTACCACGCGCTCGTACTGCGAGCCCTGTGACTTGTGGGTCGTGATCCCGTGCGCCAGGTCGCAGGAGTAAAGCGCCGGGCCGCTCAAATCGCGGACCACGCCGTCGTCCCACCGGACACTCAGTACCTTCGCGTTCTCGTCTACCGCCGCGACGATGCCGAGCGAGCCGTTCTGAAGGTCGAGTTCGGGGTCGTTCTTCGCGAACATCACCGGCTCGCCCAAGGCGGCCTCGAGGGGAAACACCAGACGCGGTGTCCCAGGTTCCACCCGTCCGTGCATGGCCCGGTTCACGTCGGAGGCGCCCAGCGAGTTGCGAAACATGGTCAGGATTTGCACGTCGCCTGCCTGAGCCAGCAGATCGCGGATTCGAATCGCCTCCGGAATGGCCTCCTCCGAGGAGGTTTCCTGCAACTGGACGCCATGCCCTGCGGCCTCGAAGGGCGGCAGAGCCGGGAAAAGCCCCGCCCGGACATCGCGGGCCACGGCCGGGATGCCCGTCGCTTCGGCATGGCGGAACACGCGCGTAAGCTCGGTCCTTGGGACATCGTCCGACGTGACCAGACGGTGGAAAAACAATCCGGCTCCAACCGGGGGCAGTTGGTGCGGATCGCCGACCAGTACCAGACGCGACAGCGCCGGGGAGCGCGTCACGATGCGGTAGGCATTCTGTAGATCGATCATCGACGACTCGTCGACGATGAGCCACGGCGCGGAGTCGGCCGCGAGGGTAGGCACCGTCGATTTCAGATAGGCCGCCACCGTCTTGACGGTGCATTGCGCGGCAAGTTCCGAGCCCAGCGCCTCGGCGATACGTCGAGTCGCCCGGCCGCTAATCGCCATGAAGCAGGCCTGGCCTTGGACGGCCGTGATGAGCCGAGCCAGCATTTTAAGGACGGTCGTTTTGCCGACTCCGGCACCGCCAAGGATGCAGTAAATCCGGCTGGCCAAGGCACCCAACACCGCCTGCCGCTGCTCGTCTGTCAGGGTTGTACCGTCGGCTTTGGACTGACGCTCGACCAATGCCGGGATGGTGTCCCCGGCGGTGAGCAACAGCATTTCCTGCTGCGTTTGCGCGGGCTGCTGCACTTCGCGCAGCCATTTCTCGAGTTCGCGTTCCATGAGCGCCGGGGCATAGGCCTGCACCTGCGTCCCCGAGGCGAAGGCTACCTCTTGCGCGAGCGCGAGCGAAAGCGCCTCCTCGGCGTGGTCGCCAAACGACCACCTTAGCGCTGCGATTAAATCGGTCCGGGAAGAAGCAGTATGCCCCTTTGCCATCGACCGATAGAGCGCGGCTTCGACCGCGGCCACCATCCGGCGCGGGTCGTTCGTCGCGAGCTTGAGCCGGGTCAGCGCGAAGGCGTCAATCTTCTCGAACGCCATGAACGGCAGAAGACAATACGGGTTGGTCTCCATCGCTTCCACCGCCTGCACGCCGTAAAGGGCGATAATCCGCGAGGCGATGCGCGGCTCAAGCCCGCGCTCATCGAGCCAGGTTACCACCGAGGGCTCAAACGCGAGTGCACTCCATCGCTCGCACAGCTCGCAGGCAATGTCCTCGGCCAACTCCGGCAGCCCTTTCGCGTCGCCCCGGGAAAGCAGATTGGCGAGCTCCGACCCGTGAGCCTGATAAAGTTTGTTGGCAGTGACCACCCCAAGCCCGAGGCCTCGGAGGGCGGGATGGCGGGAAAGCAGATAAACCAGGAAGGCCCCCGTGGGCCGGGTCAGGCTGCCTCTGGCCACGCACCGCTGGGCGCCGTATTGCGGGTGGCGCTCGTCGGTAGATTCAAGGGACCAGCATTCTCCCACCACTGGTGCGCGAGGGAGCACGCCGCTCGCGGTGTAGCGCGCGGTCACGCCCTTCTCGTCGGTGGCGCGGAAGACCGTGCGGTCGCGCCCGTCGCTGTAAAGCACCTCGTCGATGGTGACCGTCACGCCGCGCCTCCGGGAGGCGGCTTAACGTGACGCATCGTCTCAATCATTGTCTCGTGCATGGCCTTGTACTGGCGCGCGGTCTGTACCTCCTGGCGCAATTTGCTGAGTTCAAGCTCTCGCTTGGCCAGAAGGTCGCGGAGACGGCCAATCTCCGCGTCCTTCTGGCGGAGTATTTCGCTCGCCTGCTCATCACCGTGCTGGTGCGGCCGGCTGGACGGCGCGCCGTAGCGCGCGAGCACTTCCTTTGCCGCCGGATTTGTCGTGAAGATTTGGCGGTCTAGGCCCGCCAGGCGCGCGATGGCGCTTTTATTCAGGCTGCCGTCGGGCAGAACCGGCAGCTCCGCGTGGTGCGCATCGAGCCAGGCTTCCAGCTTCGCCGCGTTTTCCTTCGCAATTTGCTGGCCGTTTTTCATGCGGTTAATTCAAGTGCGGCACGGTAGCGCGTTTGGATCTGAGCCAAGTCAAGCCTGCGGCCGCTTTCGAGCGCCTTGTAGCCCTTCGCAATGCCCTCTTTGATTGCCGCAAGCTCAGGCTCGGTATAGACCTCTTGTGATTCAATCGAGTGATGGTGCGCTGCCCGCTTAATTATCACCTTGTCCACTTTCGCTTCAGCCAATCGGTACATGTAGGCGTGCCGGTGCCCGTGTTCGGTCGTGCCAAGAGATTTCTTGGGCACGAGCCCAATCCGCCGGACCGCCCGCGCGTGAGCCTTGGCGTACATTCCCTTCGTCATGGGCGCACCCCTTTCGTGCGTCAGGTTCACGAACGCCCACGGATGTTGTCGCTCGATCTGAATGAGCTGGCGCAGATATAGCCGCCACACCAGCAGGAATAGTTGGCCGTAGACCGGATCAGACCAATGCACCTGCAGGTACCACTTGCCGTCGAGCGTGGGATGTTTCCAACCCGCATGGCGCGTTCCTAGGAAGACGTTGCGCGGCTGCAGGCCCAGCCGCGCGAGGTACTCACGGCGGGAACCGCGTACGGTCTTCCCGTTGCCATCGTGCCACTCCACGAACCCAAGCTCCGGCTCACCGATGCGCACCAGTGCCTTCGTCAAGTCATGCGGATCCTGAGTCACATCCTGCACCCATAGGTGAAAGCATTCGCTTACCCTCACGCCGCCGCCGTGCTGTAGGAGCGTGATAAGCACGCAGCGCAAATCCAGACGCAGAATCTTGTCCTCGATTTGCTCGTGCACTGCGAAGCCATGAAAGAGCAAATCGAGAAACCGTTCTTCCGGAAAGCGCGGTCTCGCTTCTCCCACCACCGTTGGGGTCCTGTGCCGCGGCACCCATGGCGTTTTGCGGATTTCCAGGAGTGCCTGCGCCCGACTCTCCGCGTGTCCGAGGAAGCTCGCATTGTTACGATGCGCCCATGCCGCTGCGGCAAGCACTTGCTCGGTCCGCGTCGCATCTCGCAGGGGATTGACGGGCTCGACCCCGTAGGTCTTCGCCATCCACGCTGAGAACTGTGTCAACTGCTGTACGATGGCATTCGCATTTCGCGGGCCGCGCGGTAGCCAATAAAGTCCGCTCGGATCGAGCCCATTTGGCCCAAATGTCCCGGTGCGCAAACGCACCGAGAAACTTTCGAAGAGGTCGCGCGGCTTGGCGAACGCTCCCGCGTTCGCCGCCGCGTACTCAAGCAGAAGGCGCACTGCGTGGCACAACTTGGTATGCCAAGTCAGGCTGTTACCCTGAAAAAGCACTTGGTAAGCAATCATCGGGGACAGCAGCCCGTCGCGACCCAGCAACACCGGGAGATTCGTAATTTGCCCCGTGTTGTCGGTCGTGATTTGCGCCTTAACGGTCGTGAATATGAGCGGCATCCCGACCATAGCAATGGAAGATATAGGTCTAATAGCGATATAAAAATGACATTTAAGAGGGACGAATTCAAAACCGTCACCCTCGGGAGGTCCTGCTTAGTTATGGTTCGGAAGCTGGGCTGAATAACCTTCGACAGAGGGCTGATTCGACTACTTCATCTCCACGAGCAGTGGTCAGGTGGGCGGGAATTGCACCCGCTTCCCCGGCTTCACGGGCCGGTGCTCCGCTGACTGAGCCACACACCTGATAAAACATGGTCGGAGCGGCGGGATTGGTTCGCTTCGCTCAGCGCCTTGCGCCCGACCTGCTGGTCGGCCCATCTCCGCTGCGCTCCGTCGCACACGCGTGATCTCGGTCCCAAGCCGAGTGCCTGACTTCTAGGCTACGCTCCGAAGAACAGTGGGAGCAGGATTCCGAGTTGCACGGAAAAGAGCCGGCTTATGAGACCGGCGGCGGACTCTCCGCTTCCTGCTGTATGAAAATGGTGGAGGCTCGCGGTTGCGCGCCGCGCTCTCGTGGTCTTCAGCCACGCGCCATCACTAGATCGGCCTAACCTCCATAAAAATTGGCAGGTCCTGAGGGACTCGCACCCTCCCGGTCGGTTTTGGAGACCAACCCGTCCGCTCGAACGTCTAGGACCTGTTGGTGCCCGAGGCCGGTAGCGCGCCGGCTCCCGCTGTTTGGAAGACAGCCATGCATCTGTGAACACCTCACGGGCGAAACTGGTGGAGCAGGACGGTTACGCTCCGTCTCCTCCGCATTGCAAGTGCGGCGTGCTGCTATTGGCACTACAGCCCCAAAGTGGACACGACGGCGGGACTTGCACCCGCGACCCTCAGCTTTGCAGGCTGGTCCCTTGGCTGCTCGGGCACGTCGTGATTGAAAATAAAACCGCGGCTCAGGTCACTCGGCGTGAGAAGACTTCTCTCACGTCCGTCCTCAGTGACCGCGGGTGAATTGGTGGAGCCGGCGGGAGTTGCACCCGCACCGTGCGGATTAAAAGTCCGCTGTGCTGACTATTAAACACCACAGCTCCGAAAAATTGGTGCGCGCGCCGGGAATCGCACCCGGGACTGCGGACTGGCAGACCGCCACGTTGCTGTTACGCCACGCGCGCAAATGTAAACTCGGCCCCTGCCGGACTTGGGCCGCCGGCTGGCTTCATACGGATCCGAGAGGGCGAAGCGGACTCCGGCCTCGGATCGAGAACCGGCGCTTCCTTAAGGAAAGGAATTCGCTCCGCGAATTCCTAGAGGTGAATTCGGCGGAGCAGAAAATGGTCGCCCGTCCGGGTGCTGCCCCCGGTCCTCCGCCTTGAAAGAGCGGCGATCTAGCTGGTAATCCCAACGGGCGTTGAAAGTGAAACGCGGCCGGCGTCGCCGTTTAACGCCCGAAGGCGCACCGCGTGTTTTGATTCTAGGAATTCGCGCTGCGCGAATTCCTTTCGCAAAAAAGAACACACACCGTCGTCCCTCTCGTCCTGACGTATCAGGACGGATTGGACGGCCGCAGGATTTGCACGCGGACGTTGGGCTGATTGGCTGGGCTCAGCGATGAAGCCGCTTATGGAATATGGGAAAGAGTTCTGACTCGTTCCCGGAAGCGGCCCCCTCAGGGCACAAAAAAACCCACTTCCGGGTGGAAGTGGGCCTCG
>JAUSDQ010000308.1 GCA_030650525.1 Sulfuricaulis sp. | reverse complement strand
ATAAGAAGTCTCGCAAACCTCATCCCCCCCGATGAAGATGACCTGCGCCACGCCTTCATTGGCGTAGATTTTCGCAGGCAGTGGCGTGGTGTTAGAGAACTCGAGCGTGACGTGCCCTTCCCACTCGGGTTCCAAGGGCGTGACGTTGACGATGATACCGCAGCGGGCGTACGTCGACTTGCCCAGGCACAGGACAAGTATTTCCCGTGGTACACGGAAGAACTCGACCGTACGCGCGAGCGCGAAGGAATTTGGCGGGATGATACACACGTCACCCTTGAAGTCCACGAAGCTGCTCGGGTCGAACTTCTTGGGATCGACAATCGTGGAATTGATGTTGGTGAAGATCTTGAACTCGTCCGAACAGCGGACGTCGTAGCCGTAGCTGGAGGTGCCGTAGGAAACGATGGGGCCGTTATGATTTTTCTTGATCTGGTTCGGCTCGAACGGCTCGATCATGCCGTGGCTCGCCGCCATGCGGCGGATCCATTTGTCTGATTTTATTCCCATGAAACTATTTCACCGCAAAGACACAAAGAACGCAAAGGTTTTATGTTTAAAAAAGATTCAAATTTTTCTTCAGTAGGGTGCGCAAAAGCGAAGCGTTGCGCACCGCCCGCTTATAATTTGGTGCGCTTCGCTAATGCTCAGCACACCCTACGGAGCTAATCTTGCCTTTCTTTGCGGTCTTCGCGTCTTTGCGGTGAATTTCTTTTAAGTATTTTGTATGACGATGTTCGGGAACTTGGCCGAGAAGTCCTTCTTGCGCAGCGACAGCTTCGCGGCCACGCGCCGGGCGATGTCGCGGTAGATCTGCGAAATGCGACACTCGGGATCGGCCACGACCGTCGGCTTGCCGGAGTCGGTCTCGACGCGGATACGGATGTCGAGCGGGAGCGAACCCAGGTAATCGACGTCATTTTGCTCGGCCATGCGCGCGCCGCCGCCGGTGCCGAAAATATGTTCCTCATGTCCGCACTTGCTGCAAATATGCGTGCTCATGTTTTCGATGACGCCGAGCACGGGGATGTCCACCTTCTCGAACATCTTGAGGCCCTTGCGTGCATCGAGCAACGCGATGTCCTGCGGCGTGGTGACGATCACCGCGCCGGAGACCGGTACTTTCTGCGCCAGCGTCAGTTGCACGTCGCCCGTACCCGGCGGCAGATCGACGATCAGATAGTCAATGTCCTTCCAGTTGGTATCGCGCAGCAACTGCTCCAGCGCCTGCGTCACCATCGGACCACGCCAGATCATCGGTGTCTCTTCGTCAACGAGATAACCGATGGACATGGACTGCAGGTGATAACTCATGATCGGCTCGAGCGTCTTGCCGTCCTTGGATTCGGGCTTCATCTTCGCTCCGAGCATGGTCGGCTGGCTCGGGCCGTAAATGTCGGCATCGAGAATACCGACGGTGGCGCCTTCCGCGGATAGCGCGAGCGCCAGGTTCACGGCCACGGTGGATTTGCCCACGCCGCCCTTGCCGGAGGCGATGGCGATGATGTTTTTCACGCCTTCAATGGGCTTTACGCCCTTCTGCACGCCATGCGCGGCAATGCTGAATGAAACATTAACCGTGGCATCTTTGACGCCGGCAATGGCGGACACCTTTTCCTTTAGCTTGGCGGCCAGCGTCGCCACGTACCCCTTGGCCGGATAACCGAGAACGACATCCACGGTCACTTTACCGCCGTCGACGGTGATTTTTTTCACCGCCTTGGCCGCGACTATGTCCTGCTCGAGGTAGGGATCAATCACCTCTTTGAGCGCGGTTTCAACTTGCTGCTGGGATACGTCCGCCATGAAGCTCACTCCAGATTCGGTCTGTCAGGGGGCGCACATGCTACACCGCGGACCGAAAAAAGTCATGGCCGGGGCGGCGCAAAGGCGCGAATTCCCTTATGATAGCGGGGTCAAACCAACGAGAACCGCCCGCCATGTTATCGTGGCGACGATTTTATGCCCGAGAAGAAACGCACAATCCTCGTCACCAGCGCCCTGCCCTACGCCAACGGCCCGCTGCACCTCGGGCATCTCGTGGAATACATCCAGACCGACATCTGGGTGCGGTTCCAAAAAATGCGCGGGCACGAATGTTGGTATGTCTGTGCCGACGACACCCACGGCACGCCGGTGATGCTGCGCGCCCAGCAGGAGGGCATCAGCCCGGAGAGCCTCATCGCCCGCATGAGCGCGGAGCATCAACGCGACTTCGCCGACTTCGGCATCGGCTTCGATAACTATTACTCCACGCATTCGGACGAGAACCGCGAGCTGGTGACGGAAATATACCGGCGGCTGTCCAAGGCCGGGCATATCACCCGGCGCACGATCAAGCAGGCCTATGACCCGGTCAAGAATATGTTCCTGCCGGACCGCTTCATCAAGGGCAGCTGCCCGCGCTGCAACACGCCGGACCAGTATGGCGACTCGTGCGAGAACTGCGGCGCGACCTATTCGCCGACCGATCTGAAAAATCCGGTCTCGGCGCTCTCCGGCGTGCCGCCGATAGAAAAGGACTCGGAACATTACTTTTTCAAACTCGGTGACTTCGAAGCCTGGCTGCGCGCATGGCTGCACCCGGATATCACCCAGGTACGCCACGTACAGCCGGAAGTGGCGAACAAGCTTTCCGAATGGTTTGACGCCGGTCTCAGGGACTGGGACATCTCGCGCGACGCGCCCTATTTCGGTTTCGAGATTCCGGACGCGCCGGGAAAATATTTCTACGTCTGGCTCGACGCGCCCGTGGGCTACATGGCGAGTTTCAAGAATCTGTGCGCGCGCAAAGGTCTCAAGTTCGATGACTTCTGGGGCCAGGACTCCCAGGCCGAGCTCTATCACTTTATCGGCAAGGACATTCTCTATTTCCACACGCTGTTCTGGCCGGCGATGCTGGAAGGCGCGGGTTTCCGCAAGCCGACGTCCGTGTTCGCGCACGGCTTCCTCACCGTCAACGGCACCAAGATGTCCAAGTCGCGCGGGACATTCATTACCGCGCGCTCGTATCTCAACCACCTGCACCCGCGCTATCTGCGTTATTACTTCGCGGCTAAATTGAACGGCCGGGTGGAGGATATCGATCTCAACTTCGACGACTTCACGGCGCGCATCAACAGCAACCTCATCGGAAAATATGTGAACATCGCCTCGCGTGCCGCGGGTTTCATTACCGAGCGCTTCGACGGGAAGTTAAGCAAAGAGGCGGTCAACAAGGAATTGATTCACGAGACGCAAAAAGCGGCCGAGACTATTGCCGCCTGTTACGAAAACCGCGACTACGCCGAGGCGGTGCGTCTCATCATGGCGCTGGCGGACAAGGCCAATGTCTTCGTGGACGACCGCAAGCCCTGGCTCATGGCCAAGGACCCGGCGCAGAACGAGCATCTGCAGCAGGTCTGCACGACCGGCCTCAACCTGTTCCGGCTGCTGACGATTTACCTCAAGCCGATCCTGCCGAAGATCGCGGAGGACGTGGCCACATTCCTTAATATACCTCCGCTCACCTGGGCGGACGCGCAAACGCTGCTCACCGATCACACCATCAACCCGTACCAACATCTGGCCACGCGCGTGGACCCGAAAAGCATCCCCGCGCTGCTCGATGAATCGCAAAAGGACATGAAGACCATGGCCGAAAAAACTTCCGAGACCATCACCCAGACGAGCGACCTCGCGCGGCACCCGCTCCTGCCCGAGATCAGTTACGACGACTTCGCCAAGGTGGACCTGCGCATCGCGCGCATCGTCAAGGCGAGTCACGTGGAAGGCGCGGACAAACTGCTGCAACTGACGGTCGATCTCGACGG
>JAUSDQ010000297.1 GCA_030650525.1 Sulfuricaulis sp. | reverse complement strand
TTGCGGATTTCGCCCTCGCCCGACTGGTTGGACGACATCGAGCCGTTGGCGAGCACGAAGCCGGCGAGCCCGGTGGGCGCGAGGTGGTGGATGAAGTGCTGCACCCAGGCGTAGTTGGCGTTGCCCGCGGGCGGCACGCCGTAGACCCAGCGCTTGTCGTCCTTGAGCAGCTCGCCGCGCCAGTCGCTGTCGTTGAAGGGCGGGTTGGCCAGCACGTAGTCGGCCTTGAGGTCGGGGTGCGCGTCGTTGTGGAAGGTGTCACCGTGGCCGATCTGCGCGTCGATGCCGCGGATGGCGAGGTTCATCTTGGCGAGGCGCCAGGTGGTGTAGTTAGACTCCTGACCGTAGATGGAGATGTCGCCGAGCTTGCCGCTATGGGCCTCGATGAACTTCTCGCTACTGACGAACATGCCGCCCGAGCCGCAGCAGGGGTCATAGACGCGGCCCTTGTAGGGCGCGAGTATTTCGACCAGCACGCGCACCACGCGCGAGGGCGTGTAGAACTGGCCGCCGCTCTTGCCCTCGGCGCTGGCGAAGCGCGCGAGGAAGTATTCGTAGACACGGCCCAGGGTGTCCTTGGCGCGATCGGCCGCGCTGCCGAGCGCGATATCGCTTACCAGGTTGATGATCTGCCCGAGGCGCTGCTTGTCGAGGCCGGCGCGCCCGAAGTCTTTCGGCAGCACGCTTTTGAGCGAGGGGTTGTCGCGCTCGATGGCGGTCATCGCGTCGTCTACGATCGTGCCGATGGTCGGCTGCGGGGCGCTGGCCTTCAGGTACTGCCAGCGCGCCTCTTTCGGAACCCAGAAGATGCTGGCGGCGCGGTACTCGTCCGGGTCCTCGGGGTCGGCACCTTGTTTCTTCTGTGCTTCGAGCTCGGCGTGCTTGGCTTCGAAGGCGTCGGAGATGTACTTAAGGAAGATCAAGCCCAGAACGACGTGCTTATACTCGGCCGCGTCCATGTTGTTGCGCAGCGCGTCGGCAGCGGCCCAGAGCTTGGCTTCAAAGCCGAGGTTGGCGCCGGTGTCATTGTTCTTGTTGGGCCTTTCGGTGGATTTCTTGCCTTTTGCCACTGCCTGCCCTCCTCCAATCCCTTTTATTTATGCTGGAATCCTAACATAAGACTCCCGTGGGGCGGGGTTTGCGGGGGTAACAGTGTTTCCCCCTCACCCCGCCCTCTCCCGCAAGGGCAGAACATTCTCGGGTTTTCGGTACTGTGTGAGCGCCATCAAGTCTTCATAGAGCACCTTGCGCACCTGTTGCTCCATCAGGTATTCCATCTTGCGCACCGGGTCGGTGAGAACCCACACCTCGGGAAAACCGCCTTCGCGGCAGTAGTTCATAACCGCGCGGCCGATGTCCGCCTCGAATGGCGTCAACGCGGCACGCAGGTTGTTGACAAATTGCGTCGCTTCCACGCCCTTGGCTTCCATTAACAGGCTGCGCAGGTTGGTGAACTTTTCAAGCGCGGCGCCGAACGCTGCCTGTTCGCGCAAGTGATACTGGCAATACTCGCGGAAACCGAACGGCAGGAGGTGCCGGTCCTTGATACGCCCAAGCAAACTTTCCTGCGAGCTGCGGAAAATCGGCGACGATGCCGAGCCGGAAACGATAAAACGGATCGGATATTTCAGGTCGTAATATTTCTTGAGATGCAACTCCCACTTGGGCAGACGCTGAATCTCATCCAGAAAAAAATACCAGCGGCCTGTGCTACCCGGCTTCGCGCCGGCGTGGTCCACGAGCTGCTCGAACACACTCCGCTGGAGATCGGCCGAGCCGTATACCTCCGGATCGTCGAAGGAAAAGTACAGAATCCGTGCGGGCTCGATCTTTTCGTGATCCAGCAGGTGACGGATGACCTGCTTCAGCGCCGTGGTCTTCCCGACACGTCTTGGGCCGGTGACGGAGACCATCTGCGGCAGCTCGGCAAGATCAGCCAGCAGCTCGCGCACGACCGGCCGCTGATACTCCGGCAGGTTATCCCGCCAGCCCCCATCGCGTGACGACGCCCACCATGGGTTATAGGGAGTTAAGAGGGTTAACAGGTCGCCGGACGTTTTGTGGTGCTTATCAGGCATGGTTATCTATCTGCTTTTGCAGGCCCTTGAGGCAAATTTCCTGTTTTATACGCTATGCCGTACAAAATTGGAATAAGCGGGAAAGCCGACGATATGCCGGGAATGTTTCGCTGGGGTGATGACTTTTCTATATCTGGGCCCCTGCCTACTGCGCGCAGAGGCAGGCTCCACAACGTGCGGGGGGTGACATATGTTTGAGGGTTATTTCCCGGCGGTTGCCAGCGTCTGCCGCAGCCGGGTCACGAGGCCGAGCACGGCCGGGTACTGGCGCGCGAGGCTGTCCAGGTGGCGGATGACGGCTTCGGCGTCTTCGCGGCGGCCGGTCTTCTTGAAGGCGACCGCGGCGCGGTAGTACCACTCGATCGCCTTCTCCCGGTCGGCGCTGACACCGATGCCGTTCTCGTAGAGCCGGCCGAGGCTGTTGGCCGCTTCCGCTATGCCGCGCGTGGCAGCTTTTTCGTACCACTCGGCGGCCTTGAGCGGATTCGCCGCGACGCCACGCCCGTCAGCATAGAAGGTGCCGAGCGCATACTGCGCCTCGGCGTGGTCGCGCTCGGCAGCGCGGGTGTAGAGCCTGAGCGCTTCGGGTTCATTGCGCTGCGCGCCACTGGCGGTAGCGTAAAGCCGGCCGAGCGCGAACAGCGCGCGGGTGTCGTTGGCCTGCGCCAGTGGCGCGAGGTGTTTGATGGCCTCGCCGTAATCGTGCCGCGCCAGTGCCTCGACCCCGAGGCGGTAAACATCGCGCGTCGGGCGGTCGCGGCGGCGTGAACGATGCAGGTAATAGCCGGCGGCCACGGCCGGCGCGACCAGCAGCAGTTGCAGCCAGAAGCTCTGGATGAAAGCGATCACCAGCAGGATCAGGAGCACGCCGGCGAGGAAGGCAAACCCGGCGACGGCCGGGCCGACCATGAGGCCGTTGAGCCGGCGGAGCCAGCTCTCGTCCTGGGTCAGGTCCACTTGCTCTTCGACCAGCTCCCGGGCCCAGTGGCGCTTTTCCCGGAACAGGCCGATGCCAAGCGCCAGGCCCAGGGCGGCGCCGGCAAGATGCGCGACGAAATTGGTCGTGCCGCCGAGGCGGCTCAGTTCGTAGAACAGATCCCAGCCGACATACCACAGTGCCACCAGCCAGGCGGGGATGCCGATGGCGCCGAAGGACAGCATGAACCAGAAGAAGAACCGGATTTTGGCGCGCGGCAGGAAATAGACGAACAGCGCGAGCATGCCCATGACCACGCCAGAGAGGCCGAGCGACGGGATGGGGTCGCCCTGCCAGTGGCTGATGACATGGTCGAACACGCCGATGCCGAGCGAGAGCGCCACGATCATGCCGAGGAACAGCACCGGGCCGAGGATGAGCTCGACCGCGGCGGCGAAGGCGAAGAAAAAAATGAGATTGAAGAACACGTGCCCCCAGCTGCCGTGGGCGAAGGACGAGGTGATCATGCCGACGGGATCGAAGCGCGCGCGGTCGTGCCACAGGCGCGCGGTGAGCGGCGCCGGGGCGCGCTCGGCGAAGGCGCGGTATTGCGCGCGCAGGCGCTCGGCGGCCGCGGCTTCGCCGCGCCGCGTGAGGTTGTCGAGGTGCCATTCGAGGTGCTGCGCGGGCCGGGGGTCGTAATGCATATGCAGCAACATCTGCTCGCAGGTGATCGTCCAGCGGCCGAAACGGTAACCCCGCGCGGCGTCCTCCCCGCCCGCGGCGGCGAATTCCGCGCACACGCGCTGGGCGTGCGCCTCGATGCGGCGGTCGCTCTGGGACTGGGCGGCGTAGATCAGCAGGCAGACCGCCGCCACGGCGATGGTCATCACCGGCCATTGGTGCAGTTTGATCTGGGCGCGGAAGGGAAACAGGAGCATGCCGGAAAGTATAGGCCGGCGGGGGTCAGGGCATGGGCGCTGGAATTGAGGTGATCGGAGAAAAAATAATAAAGGTGAGAGGCTCTATGTAAACCCTGGATGCCCGCTGGATCCTGACACTAGAACGACTGTGATACACGTAGCCTTACTGTGTTGGGGTTCGCGCGGCTCGCCCCACTCTATCTGGGTCATGGCTTCCGGGTTCGTTAAAAACTCCCGATCTCCACTTCGATGCCGTATGACGACATCTTCTTGAAATACAGCGCGAGATCGCTTCCGTAGCCGGTTCTGCCCCATAACGTCACAGGGAGTTTCTGGATCTTGATCCCCGCCTCGGCCCGAATCGTGTTGTACTTGAAAATGTGCTGGTAACCGGTTTCGTAAATCAAGGCATACTTCGGATCGCTGAACCAGCCCGAGAATTTGTATTTTGGCTGGTACTTCACGATGCCGCGCACGCCGTTCACGCTTTTTCTGGGCTTCCCTTCCGGATCGTTCTCCCAACGGTTGTATTCCTCGGGCGCGTCCTGCAGCAGACCCCTTTGGAGAAAGTACTGGAGCGTCAGGTAGGTCGAGAGCTTGTGGTTCTCGGTGTACGACGGGACATTTTTCCAGGTAAATTCCAAGTAGTCCCAGCCACGGCTGATATTATCGTTGGCAAATTCAGGGCGCTCTGAATTCGTGCGGGCCTGATCGTACTCAGCCCGTGAGGAGATTGACTGACCGTTGGACTCGTGTGCGTACGCGAAATCAAAGTACTCATCGGCACCCGACTTAGACGCGCTTGCGTCGCCGCCGGATGGCGCATGCGTGGCCCCCGAGCGGGCGATGTCCCGGAAGATAAATTTAGGATTGAAGCGCTTGCCCACGACCGGGGACGATTCCCGCGTTCCGATATACTGGCCGAACCTGCCGGTGAAGGCGAAGTACGCCTTGAAATCGGAGCTTAGCTTGGATACCAAATCGGGAAAAAGCTCGTACTTGACGGACACTTTGAAATCCATGAATCCCACATCGTCGCTATCTTTGGTGTATCCAACGGTGTTCGGTTCATAACTCTCAAGGCGGAGCATATCCGGCTGAAACAGCAGCCCTTCGTCGGCGCGCACAGCGGTCACCAAAAGGAGCGAGACTAACGACGCGTTGATGCATGCGACCCTCATCAGAATTGATTCCTTATCACTGAGCCTTGGCGAAACAAGGCCGGTGGTCTGCGATAGGTATACCTTTGGTTTGTGCGGCATCGCCTGAGTTTTTTTGCTATTAGTGAGGTTTAGCAGAAAATCAAATTATCTTGCTGATATTTATTGGAAAACTTATGGTGCCCAGGGCCGGAATCGAACCGGCACGGAGGTTGCCCTCCAACGGATTTTAAGTCCGTTGCGTCTACCAATTCCGCCACCCGGGCTCGGGGAGAGTGTAATGGATGGGGTGGGACTGCGGAAGGAAGAAAATTGGAGGCTGGGGTCGGATTCGAACCGGCGTCCACGGCTTTGCAGGCCGCTGCATAACCACTCTGCTACCCAGCCATAACCTGAACAAAAAAAGGGAGGACCCGGCTATGGGCGCCTCCCCGAGTGTCTGGAGCGGGAAACGAGGCTCGAACTCGCGACCTTAACCTTGGCAAGGTTACGCTCTACCAACTGAGCTATTCCCGCAGGAGACGAGCATTGTAAGGACGGCGGGCGCGCTGTCAAGCCAGGAAGCGGATATTGTCTTGTAGTTTAGTTACTTGCGAGCAAATTCAGCTAACCCAGGACGCCAAGAAAAGCGGCAATCGACAGGATTCACGGGATTTTCAATTTACAAAAATCATGTCGAGGGTGCGGGTGGAAATTTCAAAGGAAGGCCGACAAATGCCAAAAACTAATTCATAAATCTATTGAATGAAATTCAAAATCTCACTGAATTCATTCAGAAAAGTTTTACGGCGAGCGCGGGGCGATGAGGTTGGGCCAGGCGGCCTTGAGATAGATGAGCATGGACCACAGCGTCAGCGCCGCGGCGAGGTAGAACAGGATTTCGCCGATGCGGAATATCGGTAGACCCCAGAATGGCTTCTGCCACAGCAGGAACGGGATGGCGACCATCTGGGAGATGGTCTTGATCTTGCCAACGAAGGACACCGCCACGTGCGAGCGTTTGCCCACCTCCGACATCCATTC
>JAUSDQ010000283.1 GCA_030650525.1 Sulfuricaulis sp. | reverse complement strand
GGGGTCGGGGCGACTCGGCCCCTAACTTCTATCAAGTGCCGCCTTGCGGCTAGAAGGGGGAATAGGAAATGGCAACATCAGCAACCCATCGCGGATGGAAACTCAAGCATAACGAAGGCATCTTGGCCGCCGTCTACAATGGCGCGATGCCCGGCACTACACTACTTGCGGCGAACACGGCGCTGGATGGCGTACTGATCGGTACGCCGGTTACGCCGGCGCTGGCGGTTGATTCGCTGGTATTCAGCAACCTTGTCGCCAGTGGCGACCTTCTGCTAGCTGCCAATGCGGGCGGAAACTCGCAGGCGTGGCTATGGGTGGACTCGTCCGCCGGCACGATGACGCTCTACGCGGCCGGCGTGGAGCAATTGCGTACTGCCTTGGGATCATTTGTCATCAATGAGGGCAGCGCCGACCTCAACTTTCGCGTGGAGACTGATGGCATTCAATACGCGATCTACGCGGACGGTGGTAAGAATGCGCTAGTGCTCGGCTCCAATACCGACACTTCCTCGGCCGACCAACTCATTACGGTAAGCCGGGCGGCACGGACGGCCACAGCCAGCACAGCATACTACGACATCGTGATTGCGCCGGCGGGGGCTGTGAGTACATCCGGCACGACTCCAACAGTAGCATCGCTGGCTCTCAATGAGCCGCTTATCACGAAGGCAAGCGGCACGATCACCAATGCCACCACGCTTTACCTTGCCAGCCAGCCGACTGAAGGCGACACAACTAACTCCACCATCTTCTTTGGCGCAGCGGCAAACATCGCCTGCACCACAAGTCTGACCTTCAACGAGGATTCGGCAGACATCGACTTCCGTTTCGAGAGCAACGGCAACGCCAATATGCTGGTGATTGATGGTGGCCTAGACACCATCGGCATCGGTGGCGCGGCTGTGGCGAGCCAGACGATGACAATCACCAACGCTGCGTTAGTTGCTGGTGCTGGCCGAATTCTCAAGTTGGCTGGTACGGTTGCCGCCCCGAACCATACAGACGGCTACGGCGCCTTCGAGGTAGACATCACTTCTAGCGGCACGGTCGCCGGAACATCCGCTGCTTCGTCCACATGGCTGAACTTCGCCGCCGGCTCGGTGCCGGGCAGCAACATTATCTGTGTCCAGAACAACGGCATCTACCTGCCTAGCGGAATCACCGCCTCCAGCGCCAAGATGATCATGGGGATGCGGATGCAGTATGTGGCGGACGATGGGGCGAATCCGGGTTCGCTGTACTGCTTCAGCACCAACATCTTCAGCAACGCGCTCACGGCCATCTTTGACGTGAATGCGATCGCTGATCTCGGCGGCTCTACAGGAGCGCAGGCGAGCAACGATTACAAGATTCCGTTGCTCAGGGATGCTAGTGCCGGCGTCACGTGGTACGTGAACGTCTATCATTCCTAGCGAATAGTGGCTTAGGGGCGGCCGGAAGGTCGCCCCAATAAATCGAAGGGGGGTTTATGGAGGTTCAGAACGGGGACGTTTACCAAGCCCAGAAGCCGCTGCAAGAGCTGCTAGCGGAGGTATGGCCGGTCAAGACGGCTTACGGCTTGGCGAAACTGGCCCGCAAGATCAACGAGCAGTACGCCATCATCGAGTCGGTGCGCATCAAGTTGTTCCAGCAGTACGGGGACGACAAAGGCAACGGCACCTACCAGATCGATGCCGAGCACGCCAACTGGGCGCAATTCCGTGATGCCCACAACGAGCTGATGGGCGAGAAGTGCGAACTGGAAAACGTCTGGGTGGTGAAACTGCCCAGCGACAACGGAGCGAAGGCATCGGCCAAGACACTGATGGACTTAGATCGCTTCGTGGAAGTGGAAATGTGAGCGACCTGCTTATAGGCGCGACTGCCGTCCGGATGGATGAGCCGTGCCTTGGCCTGACCGAGCAGAACATGCAATCGCCGGACTCTAAGGGGTGGCGGCGGTATCAGATGATTAAGGTGATGCGCGGCGACAGGCCGGCCGAGTTCCGGCGCGACCTCGGCAAGGTGAAGCAGTTCAAGGCTATTCAGTTCAACATTCCCGGCGGGGCGATGGACGGTGGGCGCTACTACGTGGAGCACACGGTGGGTGAGTTAGTGGACATTGCCGATGAGCTGCGGGCAACGGTCGAAATACCTCGACACGCCGCAGAAGCTAGTGACCTAGTGAAGGGCTATCACGATGAGATGGCCCAGAGGCCGCTACGGCGCGTCAAGCGCAGCTCATTCGGGCCACTGAATCGAATACAGAGGAGTTGAGAGTATGACCAACGCCAGTGAGAACGACCTCCTTATCGAAGAGATGATGGAGGCGGAAAAGGCACCCGAGCCGGGCACCTTGCATATCAAGGACATCCTTCACCGTGGCGATGAGGACGTACCAGTGCCGATCGTGCTGGGCGCCTTGGAAAGTGCTGGCTACGCCTTTCTCTACGATACCAAAAGTGGAGAACGCAGCCTGACCAACCGTAATATGCTGCAAGCCCAACTGAAAAAGACACGCGAGGATGGGTCACGAGTATTCACGACCCGAGTTCCACGGGACGCCAAAGGCAAGCTGATTGAGCCGAAGCGTGGTGCAGTGAAATGTTTGCTGCACGCGGATGGCCCCAACCGGGCCGAGTACGACGC
>JAUSDQ010000259.1 GCA_030650525.1 Sulfuricaulis sp. | reverse complement strand
CATCAAGCCCTCCCCCACCCTCGCCGTCACCAATCGCGCCCGGGAACTGAAAGCTCAAGGCAAGGATGTTATCGGTTTAGGCGCCGGTGAACCCGATTTCGACACCCCGGATCACATCAAGGAAGCGGCGATCCGCGCCATTCGTGAGGGCTTCACGAAATACACCGCCGTGGACGGCACGCCCGGGCTCAAGCAGGCAGTGATCGCCAAGTTCAAGCGCGACAACGGCCTCGAGTACACACCGGAGGAAATTCTGGTCTCGGTCGGCGGCAAGCAGAGTTTTTTCAATCTGGCGCAGGCGCTGCTCGATAATGGCGACGAGGTGATCATCCCGGCGCCGTACTGGGTGTCCTACCCCGACATGGTGCTGCTCGCGGATGCGACGCCAACCGTTATCTCCGCCAGCATCGACCAGGAATTCAAGATCCATCCGGATCAGCTCGATCGCACGATCAGCCGCAAGACCCGGCTGCTGGTGATCAACAGCCCATCGAACCCGACGGGCGCGATCTATACACGCGCGGAACTGGAAGCACTGGGCGAGGTGCTGCGCCAGCATCCCCATGTGCTGATCGCCACGGATGACATGTACGAACACATTCTGTGGTCGAAAGAACCCTTCTGCAATATTCTCAACGCCTGCCCGGATCTCAAGGACCGCACCATGGTGCTGAACGGCGTCTCCAAAGTTTACGCCATGACCGGCTGGCGCATCGGTTATGCCGCCGGCCCGAAGACATTGATCGCGGCAATGCGGAAAATCCAGTCGCAGAGCACATCCAATCCGACGTCCATCGCGCAAGTCGCGGCGGAAGCGGCGCTCAACGGCGATCAAGGTTGCATTGCCCCCATGGTGCGCGCGTTCAAAGAGCGGCATGACCGCGTGGTGAGTCGCCTCAACCGGATTCGCGGCGTGCGTTGCCTGGCTTCACAGGGAACGTTCTATGCGTTTCCGGATTTCAGCAAGGCCATCGCCGCCACGCCCGGCGTGAACAACGATGTCGAGCTGGCCGAATACCTTATTAATAAAGCTGAAGTCGCGCTGGTGCCCGGCTCCGCTTTCGGCGCCGAAGGCCATCTGCGCTTTTCCTACGCCACCGCCATGGAGACACTCGATAAAGCACTGGACCGGATAGAAAAACTGCTCGGCACGACCTGATGATCTAAAGGAACGTCCCGGCCCGATTTGCACTCGATGAAACGGCGCGGCATAATTGTTTGGAGAACGAAGAATGATTTAAAGATTTCGCGGCACGTTGTTTCCGCGACAAGAAAGAAAAACCAAGGGAATGAGGTGGAGTTGGGGTGCGTCGTTTCTTCCTCGCAACGGTATTTTCACACGGAGACTTCAGGTTTCGCCTGAGGCAGGCCGGTTATTCCCTGTACGATCTCATGGTCACCTCCGCTGTCGCGAGTGTATTAGGCGTCGGCGCCGTCGGCATGACCGGCTTGGTCCAGGATGCGCGCATGACTGCCGAGGTAAACCAAATGATGGGGCACTTATATTTAGGACGCAGCGAAGCCATCAAGCGTGGAACAACGATAACGTTATGTCCAAGTCGAAACGGAACGATTTGCTCCGGCGATTTGGAGTGGAACACTGGCTGGATCATTTTTGTTGATCCGAACAAAAACTATAAAGTCGATAGTGGCGAAGTCGTAATACGAGTTCAACAGAGCCTGGAGGGACGTCTGGCGCTGCGTTACGGGGGAGATAAAGAGTCGTATGCCCACACAACCTATCATCCAGCAGGCCATACCACACCATTCGCCACTTTCACATTCTGTGACGGCCGTGGTTCTACCAAGGCCAAGGGGGTTATTATTAACCGTCTAGGCCGGCCGTATGTTTCCTCGAAAACATGGGACATGAAACCGCTCACCTGTGCCTAGCCGATCGCCTTGACCCTGCCCGCCTTCCGCCATAACATACGCGCCCTTCTGACCATTCCCCGGTAGCTCAGTCGGTAGAGCAAGTGACTGTTAATCACTGGGTCGGCGGTTCGAGTCCGTCCCGGGGAGCCATTTACCGATCCAACACAGTCCAACACCATCCAGCACCGTCTCAAAACCTCTGCTTTTTAGGCTTCCGCGCCACTTCTCCTGTCTCTTACCGTCTCACCTAATCCATTGACATGCCCCCACGTTGGGGGCACATTTGGGGGCACATGAGCTCATTCTCTTCCAGGACCAATTAACGGGCGGCAGCGCGTTCACCGCGGACGTGGCACGCAAACAGGCCAAGCCTCGTTATACGGTAAATCTGTTAGCCCCCACCGATCCACACGAGGTCATGGAATGGATCAAGCAGAACAATATCGGGGTGCTGAATATCGCGGGACCGCGCGAAGGCCGCGCGCCGGGAATCCATGCCGCCGCTGCCGCTTATCTTCGGACACTGTTCCAGCTTGTCCGCCAATCCCAAGACTGAGGCTCAACTGGCTTCGCGGTTTCTTTGACCACTGAATCGTTTCCGCCACGTCGTGGCCGGTAAGGCAATGCCAGCTCGTTAAATCCTTTGCCAGCACGGTGATGGCTTTCCAGCACCAAGGCTGGGCAATCAGCCGGCGGGTCTGCCGGCGCATGCGTTCGAGAAAATGCGCTGTCTGATCGTCGGGAATAGAGATGACGTCCCGCAAGGAGTCGCGCAGATCGTCGAGAAACACCTGGGCCGACAGTGAGCGTTCAAGGTCTGACCGGGCGCCGAGGGATCGTAGCGGCGTGCGCAGAAGCTTCGCCTCCGCGATGGGGCCGGCGAGCAAAATCTTCACCTCGCGCTCGACTTCGGAAAAAACATGTGTCCAGTAGATCAATGCATCCCGTGGATTCCGGGTATCCGGTACTTCGGGGAACCATGTCCGTACCCGCTTTACCCATCCGTTGCCTGGCAAGTGATGCGAGATATACGCCTCCTTGACCACGCGGCCGTAATGCAGCGCGACCACCGCGTGTGCCGCTTCGTGATAAGCCGCCAGTTCGCAATGCAGCCTATGGCCGGCGAAACGGGTTCTCTGCATGGTGCTTATTCTATTGATAACAGCAGTCTTATCCGGTGCGCCTCACCGATTCGATTCCTACCCGGGCGAGATAACCGGAGCGGGATTCACCTGAGCGCTTCGCCGCTTCATCGATCACGCGCAGCACTTTGCGGGGCAGCGTGATGTTGATGCGCTCGGTCTTGTCGTCGAGCTCGGCATGGTCCACTTCGATGAGCACCCGCCTTATCCCTGTCCCCGACAAGGGGTTTTAAGAAATACCACCACCTTGAGTCACCAATAAGTCACCGCCGGCCCCGGACGAAAACAAAAAACCCGCCACCATCATCCCAGCAGCGCCCGCGGATGACGATCCGCCACGCGAAGCAGCGCGCGCGGGGCCGGTGGGTTGGCGCCGGCCTTGCTCCCACTCTTGCAGCGTGCGCGTGCTGACGCCGAGCAGCGCGGCAAACGCCGATTGACTTAAGCCCGTGCGTTCGCGGATCGCCTGGACATTATCGGGTAGCTTCACCTCGATGCGCCGACCCTTGCCACGCTTGACGGCACGCAGGCCCTCAAGAATCTCCTGCCCGATGTTTCGCTTCTTGGTCATGACTTGATCTCCTTCCGCATTTCCCGCAGCACGTTGAGCGGGATGTTTACCCGACGCGCCCAACGTTTGTATATATTTTGTCTCACGCGGCCCGCCGCTTGCGCTCCTCAAGCGAGAGTCGGAAGCCTGCGGCCTTAATCACGGCCAGCAGCGTGGATAGCCGCGGGTTGCCCTTCGGCGAGAGCGCACGGTAGAGGCTCTCACGCGGAATCCCGGCGGACTCGGCCAGACGCGCCATCCCGCGCGCCTCGGCGACGGTGCGAAGCGCCGACAGCATCGCCTTCGGATCGCCGTCCTCGATCGCCGCCGCGAGGTATTCACGCGCGAGCCTGGGGTCCGCGCGCAGTTCCTCGATCAGTCTGCTGCGGTGCGAAACCGCTGCCTTGAGTTTTTTCATTTCTGTCTCCTCTTGAAGTCCTGCAAATAACCCACCGACCGGGCGATATCGGCATCCTGCGCGCGCTTGTCACCGCCGGCGAGCAGCAGGATGACGGTCTTGCCCACCCGGGCGTGGTAGACGCGGTAGCCCGCGCCCCAATGGACGCGAAGCTCCGACACCCCTTCCCGGCACGGCTCACAGTCGCCGAAGTTGCCGGCCTCCAGCCGCTCCAGGCGCGCGAGGATGCGGGCCTTCGCCTGCCGGTCGCGAAGGGTGTTCAGCCAGTCCGTGAAGGGCTCACGGCCGTCCGCCGTCTGGTACCGGTACAGGTCGAACATAGAACAAGTGTAACGTATACGCTACAGGAGGGCAACTTATCGGCGTTTTCCCGGCATCCTGCGGCGCGTCGAGTGCGTGCTGGCCGCCGGGAAAGTGCCGCACATCGAGGAAGTGGTCATCCACGTGCGCGAGGGCTATGAACTAGTGTCCTTGCCGGAGGGTTCGAGTTATCTCGGATTTATATTCGCGCGCGCCTGCCTGCGCGTGGTGGTGATGCCGTTGTGGAAGGGTGTGAGCGTTTAAGGCTTCAACAACTCTGACCACTTGATCGATGCAGAATTATTTTTGCTTGCGCGTGATGATTGGTGATACCTTGGCGCCGGAGTAAAGCACGCAACATTTGCCATGCCTTCAAGGCGACGCTGAGAAACGTCTCAGTATTTCTTAGCACTGCTCGACGGCGCGGATTGAGGCTTCGTTAAGCGATGAAGGGATAATAAATGATCATAGAATTGGGACTTGCTGACGGCGTTCGATATACCTCATTCGCGGTAAACGCCGTAGTCTTCATTCTCTGGCTTAAAAAGCGCATTGTCATGAACAGCTTCCTTGCAGGTCGCTGGGAAGGTGTACTTACTCCAAATGAAAATCCAACAACCGTTTATCACTGCACCTTGTATATTACGAGCCACAAAGGGAAAGACAACGCGGCACTCCTCTACTACTATAAGAAGAACCTCGACACGGATGACATCCCTGTGAAAGGACTCGACATGCTGATCGAATATAATGATGCAATGTTCGTGTTTGGCAGGACCTGGTCCCCACGATTCATGCGTGTATTCCACAAAGAAGGTGTTCAGATCATATCGGGCTCTAGCGCTACGGACGAATCATCAGTGTTTCCGGGAGTGTTTCCGGGGATTTATAATTGGAACTGTGTCATCTGTTCGTTCCTCTTTAAGGAAAAGATGCAAGTAACAATCGAGGTCGCTGGCGAAACTTGCAAGTTTTCTGGTTTCCTGAGGAAGGAATAAAGTAATGGAGATTAAAATGCAAGATCGAGACATAGCAACAAAGATCGAGTCACTAAACCTCGATCCGATTCTTTATTCCCTTGTGAAAAAGCATGATGGACCGCAGTGGGCACTTGTGAGAGCAAAGAAGGCGGAAAAGTGGTACAGGCGTTTCTTGTTTCTCGTTGCGAAGTACCCGGGCGAAACGATCGTTCCGACTAAGGAAGTCGATGAGGTTTGGCACACACACATCCTAGATACGCACAAGTATTTTCAAGATTGCGAGGCTGTTTTCGGCGAGTATCTGCATCATTTTCCATACCTTGGAACACGAGGCGAACAAGATCGGCAAGACCTTGAAACGGCGTTCTTCCGAACTCTCGCGCTTTTTGAATTCCACTTTAACGAGACGCCCCTCAACTCAACGAAGAATTCACGTTCTGCCATTTGTAGTAGTTGTGCCGCAAGTTGTGGAGAGAAGGGAATAACGTACGCTAGAAAGGGAGGCGATCTTTCCATCCGCCCGTCAGTATCGGTATGAGGGTCGTCGTCTAACAATTGTTTTTAGAGGACATACTGTCAATGAGGTTGCCGCGGTCATCTCGCTCCTGAAGTGAAACGTTGTCTGCTTTCAGGATATTGCGACAAAACCTTAACACATCACTTTTCGTGATGTTCATAGCTAACTGGCGCGGCGCTTTATAATTTTTTTATTACTCTACCCTGGCGTCAAGTAACTGCACCGTCAATCTTCTTCAAGAAATTGGCTTGTATATTGGGCCAAATTCGAGTTCGGAAGTGTAAGCACGCCTGCCTGCGCGTGGTGGTGATGCCGATGTGTAAGGGGGTGAGCGTTTAAGGTTTCAACAACTCTAACGACTTGATCGATGTGTCAATGCAAGACCTGACCCTGTTTTCCCTGCTGTTTTCCGATTGCTCGACTGGATGCGACAGAGTCGAGAACTCGAATTTGCTGGCAGTGAATGAGACTAGCGCAATCAGTAATTAGCGGGAATTAGGTTAAGAATTGCGGCTGTACACACGCATGAAACGTTTACTTGTTAGCTTGTTTCCAACGTTCGGAGAGAGGCGTGGCTTTCTTCCGCTTTACCTCCTTTTGATATCCAGCGATTAGATCGTTAGATAATTGAGTTACGTAATCCTTGTCGCGAAGCTTCCCACGATAGTCAAAATCCTCACCAAGATCGCTAGTCTCAACATTCAAGTCAATCACTAGGCTATCGAGAAGCTCCGATAGTGTGTTTTGTAGCTTAACGCGAGACTTGGAGTCTCGTACAAACTTACCTGGATTGGACAATAACTCCTTACCAAGCTCGTCTGAATCTAATGCACGTCGAATTGCATACAGCATTAGGTATCGAGTTAGTGCGTATTTGCCAAAAAGTTCGTTTTCTAGCTCTTGCGAGAGCTTAGCCTCTATCTCCTTCATTAGTATGTGGCATAACAGTATTCGATCCGCTGTTACTTCTGGTCGTCCAAACACATCTGCATACTTTTCTTCGAAGACTTGATATTTGCGGTGAGTTGTCCAAGGTTCTCTGAGATCAAACGCTACCAAATACAGGCCCGCGTTTTCGTTTGAAATTACTTCAGCACCTTTTATGGGTTCACCTCGCTTAACCTCGAAGGCATATTCGTTCTTGTAAAGTGACTTAAATTCATTTTGTAGGCGCGTTTGAATTGGGTGGTTCGACTTGAAGTCCCTTGGCTTTACTCCATTCTGATTGTTGGAATACGAAGTGATGATCTCAGATAGTTCAGAGCCTGCCTCAACCTGAATAAATTTTGTTAAGAGCCGGAGATTGTCAGTTACTTGATCTTGGTTCTGATACAACGCATTGAGGCTTTGACAGCCATTCACAACAAAATAGTTCTCAACGATGATTTTGTTTTCATCGCTGTCCACCTTCTGTGCGAGAATAGTTATGCCGTTATGAAACAATGGAAACTTTTTATGCAAAGCTGGAGTCTTGATGCTACTTACGATATCGCGATTGACTTGGGTATTCCCAAGCGACGCCCGCACGTTAAGAGAAAACAAAGATTGGTCGTCAATTCCATTAAGCTTTAGGAGTTCTTTCGCAGAAACTGGCGCAATAAATGCCTTAGCATCTTTATCTACGGCATAGGAAGCAACAGAAAAACCAGATACGTCAAACATTGCCTTCCCTATTTTCAGTGTGTCTTTCTGATCTGATACGTACAACTTAGTTAATTCTTTTCCCCCTATAAACCGAATATTGGGACTATGTTGAAGAAACGCCTCTCCGTTACCATCTAGTGTGCTGTTCGTAACGAACACACCGTGAACCTCATAACTGCCGAGTAATTCAATAAGGCCCAAGCGCCGAATTAGGCGCGCAAGCTGTGTATCTCCGGCGGAATCGTAAAGTTTCTGCAGATTTGCTTTCGAAGAAAATTGAGTAAGCGTGCCTGCGAACTCTTTTAGCTGAGTATCACCAATAGTGCTTTTAGCTTTTTGGCTGATCTTGCTCTGGAAAACGTCGATAGTTCCTGCTCCCTCATTTACGTAAATTCCATCCACACCCTTATCTCCCATTTGGTCGCAGACAGAATCGACCGCATCCACTTCATCCAAGCGATAATAATTATTCAAATACCAAATAAGGAACGAGGCGCTTTCATTTCGTTTGGGAGCCAGAAACGGCGCCAAGGGTTCGAGCAAAGCAGGATAAGTAAGATCAATCATTGAAATCCCAATTTATCAAAATATTTCAAGTGTAAGTATGGGGGGTATAGATCCCCTATGATGACGATCTGAGTAGTGAACTGCGCTTTTCTTAACTGTAACTATCCTCCAATATTGCACCGAGTGCCGCCAATCGTATCATCAATTTGTCGCTGCGGAAAAAAATCAGCTGGCGTTATTCACTCACGGCACTTTCGAGGTTTTGGTACATTATCAAATTCCTGAAGATTGACTCGCACCCGTGGAAATAGATCGTCTGCCTGTTCTTGGGTTTGAGACGTGGCGGTAGTGACGCATTACGGTTGCGGATTCAACCGATCGACCAAGAATTAGAGTCAGATTACAAAATTACCTAAATAATTGTTAAATATGCTACTGCACAGCGCGGTGCACGGCCTCGCCGATCTTTGACGGGTTGCGCACGACGTGGGCGCCGAGCGCCTCGATGCGCTCCATCTTGGCCGCGGCGGTGTCGGCCGGGCCGGCGATCACGGCGCCGGCATGACCCATGCGCCGCCGTGACGGCGCGGTCAGTCCGGCGATGAAACAAACTAGCGGCTTGCCGAGATGTTCCTTGGCCCACGCGGCGGCTTCGATCTCCTGGCTGCCGCCGATCTCGCCGATCATCACCACGGCCTCGGTGTCCGGGTCGTCCTTGAAGGCGCGCATGACGGTCAGAAAATCCGTGCCGGTGACGGTATCGCCGCCGATACCGACACAGGTGGACTGGCCCAGTTTGTATTCGGCCATCTGCTCGACCGCTTCGTAATTGAGCGTGCCGGAGCGCGACACCACGCCGATCTTTCCGGGTTTATAGATATGCGCCGGCATGATGCCGACCTTGCATTCATTGGGCGTGATCAGGCCCGGCGTGTTGGGGCCGATGATCACCACGTCGCGCCCGGCGGAGTAACGCTTGACGCGCACCATGTCCTGCACCGGGATGCCATCGGCGATGACAACGATAGTACGGATGCCGGTGTCGATGGCTTCCATGATGGCATCGGCGGCGAACGGCGGCGGCACGAAAATGCCGGCGACATCGGCCCCGGTGCGCGCCACCGCTTCGTGCACGGTGTCGAACAGAGGGATGCCAAGGTGCGTGGTGCCACCCTTGCCGGGGGTCACGCCGGCAACGACATTGGTGCCGATCTTGATGGATTCTTCGGCGTGGAAACTGCCGTGCTGGCCGGTCAGGCCCTGGATGACGACGCGCGAGGATTTATTTATGAATATGCTCATGGGATTGGCGTTACCTTAAGGGTGCCGAACAAAATGAAAACCGATGCCATGTCGTCAAAAATAGAGTCCCTTCTCCCTCCGGGAGGTGAGACGGGGTTGTCGCGGATGCACTTAACGTGCATCCGCGACGTCGAACGGGCGCAGATGATTTTGGTGCGCCCCGGCAGGAAACAGGATGAGGGGGATATTTCCGCGGTGAGTTTAAGATTCCCCTCACCCCGGCCCTCTCCCGAAAGGAGAGGGGGTTCGTGGCGATGTTCATTTTGTTAGGTACTCTAAGCTGAAAACTTGAAAGCAGAGAGTAGGTTGGTGCTGAGCGGAGCGATGCCCAACATGCGTACATGCAATTGGCCACGTCGGTTATTTTGGAGACCGGTGTTGGGGTTCGCAAAAAGCGCTCACCCCAACCTACCAACTGATGGACGACGCGCGAGGATTTGTTAACAAAGATGCTCATGGGCAATGGCTTCGCTGGTGGCGCGCACGGCCATGGCCGCGGCCTCGTCGAGATTGTTGGCGGTGATAAAATTCAGGCCCGACTGGGCCAGGACGGCGCGCCCCTGTTCCACGTTGGTGCCGGCGAGGCGCACAACAACAGGCAGGGTGATGGTGAGTTCACGCATTGCGCGCACGATGCCTTCGGCCACCCAGTCGCAGCGGTTGATGCCGGCAAAAATATTAACCAAGACCGCCTTCACATTTTTGTCCAGCAACACGATGCGAAACGCGTTGGTGACTTTTTCCGGCGAGGCGCCGCCGCCCACATCGAGAAAATTCGCCGGCCGTCCGCCGTGCAAGGCGATGGCATCCATCGTGGCCATGGCGAGCCCGGCACCGTTGACGATGCAACCGACATTGCCCTCCAGCGCGATATAGTTGAGGCCATGCGCGGCGGCTTCGACTTCCTTGGGATCTTCTTCGTCGAAATCACGCAGGTTGCTGATATGCGGCCGGCGGTAGATGGCGTTGTCGTCAAACTGCATTTTGGCGTCCAGCGCGAGCAGGCGGCCGTCCAGGGTCACGGCCAGCGGATTGACTTCGATCAGCACGGCGTCGTTGTCGCGAAAGCAGCGGTAGAGGGACTTCCTCAGCTTCACCGCGGCGGGCAATTGTTTGCCGCCCAGCCCCAGATGCACGGCGACCTTGCGGCACTGGAAGTCGAGCAATCCCACGGCGGGGTCCACCGCTTCGCGCAGGATGCGTGCCGGCTCCTTGCGCGCCGTCTCTTCGATCTCGACTCCGCCGCCGTCGCAGGCAATGATCGTGATGCGCTGGCTGACGCGGTCAATAACCAGGCCGAAATAGGCTTCGCGCGCGATGTCGACCGCCTGCTCGATCAGCACGCGCTGCACGCGTTGCCCTTGCGGGCTGGTTTGGGCGGTGACAAGAGACCGGCCGATCATTTCATCGGTGGCCGCGCGCACTTCATCAATGGTGTGGGCGAGCTTGACGCCGCCGGCCTTGCCGCGGCCGCCGGCGTGGATCTGCGCCTTGACCACGAAGCGGCTGACGCCGAGTTCTTCGGCCACGGCCGCCGCCTGTTCCACGCTGTGCGCCACGCTGCCCGCGGGCACCGAAACGCCGTATTGACGCATCAGCTCCTTCGCCTGGAATTCGTGGATATTCATGCCGGCTGCTCCTGACCCATTTTGATTCGTAGCATCTTCTCCATGACGACTTCCGCCTGACGGGTAGAAGCGGCATCGAGCATGCGGCCATCGAGCGTCACCGCCCCCTGGCCGCGTTTGGCGGCATCCGCCATGGCCGCTAGGATTCGCTCTGCGCGCGTGACCTCGGCCTCGGTGGGCGAAAATACTTCATTGGCGAGCGCGATTTGCGAGGGATGGATCGCCCACTTGCCTTCGATACCGAGCGCCGCCGCCGAGCGCGCCGCGGAGCGATAACCCTCGGCGTCCTGGATGTCGCTGAACGGCCCGTCGATCGGGCGCAGGCCGTAGGCGCGGCAGGCAACGACGAGGCGCGCCTGCGCGTAATGCCATTGATCGTTCCAGTGACGTTCCCGTTTACCGCCGTCCGGGTGCGTGAGCACGGCGTAATCCGCATTGGCCCCGCCCATGTGCGTGACGCGCGCCTGGGTCGAGGCCGCGAAGTCGGCCACGCCGAAGACCAGCGCCTCCATGCGTTCGGGACAGGTCGCGGCGATGTCCTCGACGTTGGCCATGCCGCGCGCGGTCTCGATCAGCGCGTGGATGCCAATGGGTTTAAGTCCCTTGTGGGCCTCGATCTGCGACAGCAATGTGGCCACGAAGTAAATGTCCTCGGGGGTATTAACCTTGGGAACCAGCAGCGTGTCGAGATGCTTGCCTGCCTGCTCGACGATATCCACGATATCGCGGTAACAGTAGTGCGTATCGAGCGCGTTGATGCGCACGGAAACGGCGCAACGCGACCAGTCGTGGTGCAGCAGGGCGTGGATAACGTTCTTGCGCGCCTGTTCCTTGTCGGCCGCCGCCACGGCGTCCTCGAGATCCATGAACACGATATCGGCGCCGAGCGTGGGGGCCTTCTCCAGCATGCGTGGATTGCTTCCGGGGACGGCAAGCTCACTTCGATGGAGGCGGTCCTTGATGGGCATTAAGGTTGATTCCTGTGTCGGTAATTTTTGTGGCCAGACTCGAATGGCACTTAACTTAGGCGGTTCCATAATCGATGTAGAGTGGGTTAGGCGCGCCGTTTGTGCCGTAACCCACCAGATGTGCCGCCAGGCACTCATTAAAAAAATGTGTTGTGTTGCTGCGCAACGCTTGGTGGGTTACGCAAAAAACGCTAACCCACCCTACATTAATAGCTAACCAACACAGCGCTTTATGGTTTTTATCGTGCCATCATGGCGTCAAGCAGCTCCTCCGTCAATCTACATTAAAGACGGCCTTGTGAGGAACTAAAAAATGGAGGCTGAGTGTTTTTCCCAGGCATCTTATTGTTTCTCTGCCACGACCCGACCCTCGGCGTTTAGGAATACCCGGTAACGGTTGCCGTCTTTGCATGTCGCAATGTGGTCGTTGTCGCCTTTCTTGATGACGCTGACGACCTGGCCGCAGGGCAGACTCAGGAGCGCGATCACGGACGTCATGTCCTTGAGGAGTGCCGCGTCCTCCGCCGCCCGCGACGGTCCGGTGTAAAACGCCATCATCACCATCATCAGGGCCCAAGCCTTCGCACGTTGGTTCATCGCTGTTCTCCTGAACTGTCAGATTTAAAGAGTGGCAAACTTGGCCGGGTCGGCCAGGATGCTCCAGATGGCTTCGCGCGAGGTCACCATCGCGCGCGCCAGCTCCGGGTCGTCGTCCTGCAAGAGCGTGAGCACCTTGAGGAGCAGCATATCGTACGGTTGCCGCAGCTCGGCGAGCGTGGTCTTGACCCGCCCCTGGTAATACGCCCGGAATTGATTCAGCAGGTCATCGAACTGGTTCTTGAGCGCTATCTTGGTGAACACGCCGATGGCCTTGGTCTCCTTGAGCCGGGTTTCCAGCGCCGTCAGGTCCAGCGGCGATGCCTCCTTCTTCTTCTCAAGACTGGGTGACGCGCTCGATTTCTTAGCGGGCTGTTCCACGGGAACTTTGGGCTTCGGCGATTCGACCTTGGTGACGGTCGCCTCGGTGGGACGGGACGCAGACGGCTCGACTGCCACCGTCTCAGCCGGTGCAGCACCCGCCGGCGGTGGCGAACGCTCCACCCCGACGCAACCCGTCGCCAAGAGTAACAAGAAAATACCGAGGGTGCGCATCGCCACCATCCAATGTCCTTCAAAGGATTTTCAACAGAATTGTCGCTCAAACGTCCTGCGTGTTGCCACCCATTTTCATTTCCAAAAAATTCGGACTGGATCACAGCAGTTTATGAGCGATTATCGCGCCCAGGGCAAACCCCATTTTACCCTTGCCGCAAGCGATGGGACGGGATTTGTTGAAGCCCAAACCCGACTCTGGCCTCCGGTCGTAGCATGCGCTTGCCAGCCGGCGACATTTTCTAGTACGGTGCCAAGGGTGGCGCGATGCCCCGTGGGCCAGAGCAGTACCGCCGGGATGCAGCGTTGCTGCGATCGATACTCAAGTATTCGAGGGTAGTTCATGCTTCGGTCGAAATGGAAACGATATACCGTTATCGGTCTGCTGCTGCTCCTCGCCATCGGTGGGTGGAAATTCTTCCGGAGCGGCACGCAGGAATTCGCCGACGATCTGGAACGTTTCAAGTACGGCTCGATGGGCGCCGAGTTGGCGGCGGGGATTCCCTATCCGATTTTTATGGCGCTGCCGCAGGTCTTCCCGGATCTGATCGAACGCCACGCGCAGCAGGGTTGGGGCGCACAGAAATCCGGGCAAGGCGGCTACGCCGCCTTCGGTCTTGCCTGGGAGCCGGGCCGGCCGCTGCCGGTCGGCTTCTCGATCAAGCGGCTGGGCTTCGAGCGCGTCACGGTTAACTGCGCGTTATGCCACACGGCGGTCTATCGGCTGCGCCCGGAGGACGCGCCGCGCTTCGCCTACGGCGGCCCAGGCCACACCGTAGATTTTCAGGGCCTGCTGCGCTTCCTGTTTGCCGCCGGCCGTGACGGCCGCTTCACCAGCGCCACGCTGCTGCCGGTGATCGCGCAGCAGTCAAGGCTTGGCTGGATCGACCGGGCGTTTTATGCCGCGGTGCTGATCCCGATGACGCGCTTCGCGCTGCACGTCGCCGAAGGACAACTCGGCTGGATGCAGAACAAGCCCGCCTGGGGACCAGGCCGCGACGATGCCTTTAACCTGCCGAAATATATCCTCACGCAATCGCCCTGGGACGATACGGTTGGCAACACCGATTTCCCCGCGCTCTGGCGTCTCGGCGAGCGCGGCGGGCATTTGATCCATTCCGGCGGTGAGGCCAAGAGCGTTGCCACCGTGATTGCCAGCTCAGCACTCGGCACCGGGGCGCTGCCGTTCGGTGAATTTGAAACCCGCAATCGTTGGATCGAGCGCTTTCTAAGCGACCTCGCGCCGCCGCCATTTCCCGGGCCGCGTCAGGCGGCGCTGGAGTCGCGCGGCGCGGCGCTGTTCAAGACCCACTGCGCCGATTGCCACGCACGCGCCGGCGCGCGTACCGGCCGCGCCATAACACTCGCGGAGGTGGGCACCGATCCCGAACATGTGCGGACCTGGCAACCGCAAGACGCCGAGCGCATGAACCGGCTGACCGCCAAGCTGGGCATGCACAACGCCGAACTTCAGGGCGCACAGGGCTATGTCGCCCGTCCGTTGATCGGTGTCTGGCTGCTCGCCCCCTATTTGCACAACGGTTCCGTGCCGACGCTGCACGATCTGCTGACGCCGCCGGCCAAGCGTCCGCCGGTGTTCTTCCGCGGCTACGACGTCGTCGACTTGAACAAGGTCGGATTCATCGCGACCGGTCCAGACGCCGAGGCGCACGGTTTCCGTTTCGATACGCAACTGCGCGGCAATGGCAACGGCGGTCATCGTTACGGAACCACGCTCGCCGATGCCGACAAGCGGGCGCTGATTGAGTATCTCAAAACACTCTAGGCGTTGTTAACGATACTGGGTGGTACGCGCCCTACGTTTACTTGGTCCCGCGCCGGTCAGCGTACGGCTCAGGCCGCGATTTGCCCGTTTAGGCGGCAACCGAAATAGCCGCGGCGACATTTGTTATGATACGCCGTTTCAACGGCGGTTTTTTCCATGCTGCTTTTCACCGACGAAGATCTGCAACGGGTTTTTCTTCCGGCTTACCTGAAGCGCGGGCGCGACTACCAAGCGTTCGGGCGGGTGAAGAAGCTGACCATCGACAATAACGGCCGGCGGATCGGCGCCGCGGTGCAAGGCGGCGCCAAGCGCCCCTACCGCACCGACATTATCCTCTCCCAGACGCGCAAGGGTGTCGTGCGCATCGAGGGGAGCTGCTCCTGCCCGATGGTGTGCAACTGCAAGCACGTGGCGGCGACGCTGCTCGAAGCGCTCGAACGGCAGGAACCGGAGGATAGCGAGGAGACGCTCGATGGCTTCGAGCCCGCGCCGGTGGTGGCGCCGGCGCGGCCCGCACTCAACGACGCGGTGCAAAGCTGGCTTGAAAACCTGGCGCGTGCGGCGCACGGCGTGCAGCCGGCCGGCACGCCGGACACACCGGAGAGACTGTTGTATCTGCTGAAACTCGAACGGCTGGCGTACACCACGCGCGCCGTGATCGAGATGGTGCTGGTGCGCCCGCGCCAGGACGGCGGCTACGGCAAGGCCGAGCGCTGGAACGGCGGCATCGTGAGCCACGCGCGTTTCGTCTCCGATGCCGACCGCGATCTGCTGCGCTGGCTCGAAGCGCTGCGCGCCGAGCAGCCGGGCCCGGGCTTCGGCGTTTATCCACTGCGCGGCAGCGCCGGCGCGCACGTGCTGGCGCGGCTCATCGCCACCGGGCGCTGTCACTGGCAGAACAAAGATGCGCCGCTGCTGCAACCGGGCGAACCGCGCGATGGGACGCCGGCCTGGCGCATTGACAACGAGGGCCGCCAGCATCTCGTCTGCCAGGGCAACGCCGACATGGACGCGGTGTTGCCGCTCAGCCCGCCGTGGTACGTGGATGCCGCGCACGCGCAATGCGGCCCGCTCAAGACCGGGCTGCCCGATGCGCTCGCCGAAAAACTCTTTACCGCGCCCGCGCTCGCACCCGAGGACGCCGAACCGGCGTATGCGGCATTGCGCCGCCATTTCAGCGCGGGCTCGCCCACGCTGCCCACCGTGTTCGAACCCGCGCGCGTCGAGCGTCCCAAACCGGTGCCGGTGCTGCATCTGTTTCGCGACAGCCTGCCGGTGGATTATGGCCACCAGTGGCAAATCGGCAGCGCCCGCCTTGACCTGCCGCTCGCCGCGCTCGCCTTCGACTACGCCGGCACGCGCATCGAAACGGGGGACGCGGATGAATTCCGCACGCGCGTCGAAAACGGCCAACTGCTGCGCCTGGCGCGCGACGCCAAGGCCGAATCGAAAGCGCTCAAGCTGCTCGGCCAGTACGGTTTTATCCCGGTCGCCGAGCTGCCCGACTTCGGCGCCCTGCCCAAACGCGCCCGGCACGCGTTTATTCTCGATGCGGAGGAAGACCGCGATGCGGCGCTGCTGCGCTTTAGCATGGAAGATCTTCCGGCGTTGCGCGCTCAAGGTTGGCGCATCGACGTGGACGCCGACTACCCCTACCGCGTCGCCGAGGCCGGCAGCGACTGGTTCGCCGATATCGGTGAAGAAGGCAGCGGCATCGATTGGTTCGGACTCGAGCTCGGCGTGACCGTGGACGGCGCGCGCGTGAACCTGCTGCCGATGCTGGTCGAGTGGTTGCGCAGCGGACGGCTCAACCGGCAAACACTGGCGGAGCTGACCGATAAGGACCACGTCATCGCGCGCCTGCCGGACGGGCGACTTCTGCCGATCCCGTACCCGCGCGTGCGCGCGGTGCTGTCCGTGCTCACCGAGCTATACGATGAAACGCCGCTCGACGCGAACGGCCGCCTGAAACTCGCGCGCGCGCAGGCCGGCGCCTTGTCCGCGCTCGAAGCCGATCTCGGCGCGCCGCTGGTGTGGGCCGGCGGCGAACGGCTGCGCCAACTGGCGCTCAAACTGCGCGACTTTCACGGCGTGCAGCCGGTAACGCCGCCGGCGGGTCTGCGCACCGAGTTGCGATCGTATCAACGCGACGGTCTCGACTGGCTGGCGTTCCTGCGCGAATACGAATTCGGCGGCGTGCTGGCCGACGACATGGGGCTCGGCAAGACGGTGCAGGCACTCGCGTATCTGCAAACGGAAAAGGAAGCCGGCCGTCTCGACCGCCCGGCACTGGTGGTGGCGCCGACCAGCCTCATGACGAACTGGCGGCGCGAGGCGGACCGGTTCACCCCGGGGCTGCGCGTGCTCACACTGCACGGCGCGGCGCGCCACCACGACTTCGCGCGCATCGCGGCCCACGACCTGGTGCTGACCACCTATGCGCTGCTGTCGCGCGACGCCGAGGCGCTGAGTGCGCAGGAATACCACGCCGTGATTCTGGACGAGGCGCAGGCGATCAAGAACCCCAAGGCCAAGGCGGCGCAGATCGTGCGCCGCCTCAAGACCCGCCAGCGGCTGTGTCTCACCGGCACGCCGATGGAAAATCACCTCGGCGAACTGTGGTCGCTGTTTCACTTTCTCATGCCGGGCCTGCTCGGCGACGAGCGCCGCTTCAAGCGTCTGTACCGCACGCCGATCGAAAAACATGGCGACACGCAACGGCGCGCGGCGCTCGCGCGGCGCATCGCGCCGTTCATGCTGCGACGCACCAAGGAGCAGGTCGCGAAGGAACTCCCGCCCAAGACCGAGATCGTGCGCGCGGTCGAGATCGAGGGCGACCAGCGCGATCTTTATGAGAGCATCCGGCTCGCGATGAACGAGAAGGTGCGGCGCGAGATCGAGAAGAAGGGGCTGGCGCGCAGTCAGATCGTGATTCTCGACGCGCTGCTCAAGTTGCGCCAGGTGTGCTGCGATCCGCGCCTGCTCAAGCTCGAATCGGCGAAGCAGGTGAAGCGGTCCGCCAAGCTCGAACTGCTGATGGACATGCTGCCGGAACTGATCGAGGAAGGCCGGCGCATCCTGCTGTTCTCGCAATTCACCAGCATGCTGGCGCTGATTGAGCGGGAGCTGAGCGCGCGGGAAATTTCGTATGTGCTGCTCACCGGCAATACCCGCGATCGGGCCGCGCCGATCGACCGTTTCCAGTCCGGCGCGGTGCCGTTGTTTCTCATCAGCCTCAAGGCCGGTGGCACCGGACTGAACCTGACCGCGGCCGACACCGTGATCCATTACGACCCGTGGTGGAACCCGGCGGTCGAGCGCCAGGCCACCGACCGCGCGCACCGCATCGGGCAGGACAAGAACGTGTTCGTCTACAAGCTCATCACCCAGGGCACGGTCGAAGAAAAAATCTCCGCGCTCCAGGCGCGCAAGCAGGCGCTCGCCGACGGTCTGTACGGCAAACCCCAGACGGAGGGGCCGGCATTCACCGCCCAGGACCTCGAACTGCTGTTCGCCGCGCCGGCATGAGTCGCGCGCCCATACCCTTGTGCTGCGCCACCAAACTTGTGCGCCGGGACTGGGAAGGCGTTCGAGCCGCTGGTTGCTGCGCCGTGGCGGTAGTTTGTCGATTTCCTTGCCGAGCGCCGGGTCGCCCCAGATGAACAATTGCGGCCCACTGACCGCGAGGCCGTCGCGGATCGCCTGGTCGGTCGCGGCGCCCAGCTCGAATCCCTGCATCACTTTTTTGAACCTGGCTCAATTTATGGGAGCTGCTACATTTACTGAAGAGACGACAGATAGTGTGCACCGCTATTTCAAGAGAGCCGTTCAAGTAGCCTCCCCCTTTCTGGAAAGTGTGGAAAACCATGGGTCAAAAACCACGCACTATTTAGCGGCCCGCGCAATAACATAAGAACAATGTCACCCACACGCAAACAAGACGACAAGCAGCGGATCGAATTCCTCGAGGGCGAGCTGCGCAAGCGCGAAACCGAAATTGCCTTGCTCAAAGAAACGTCCGACACCGTCAGCAGCGAGCTCCAGCTCGACAGCGTGTTATCTATCGTCGCCGAGCGCGCGCAGCGACTGGTCGATGCGGAAACCGTGCTGATCCCGATACTGGACCAGTCGCTCTCGCAATATATCTATCGGGCCGGATGCGGCAAGAACGCCGCGGAAATCGTGGGGGAAAGTTTGTCTTTGAGTATCGGGATTTGTGGTTGGGTTTTCCGCCATAAACGCCCCTGGTGGCACGGCGTGCTCAGCGAGCTCGAAGTCGAGGAACGGAATCAATGGGAACATGAAGCCGGCACCGTGATACTGGTGCCGCTGATCGGCAAACGCAGTTTCCTGGGAGGCATCGCCGGAATAAACAAAACCGGAGGCGGAGAATTCGACAAGAACGACCTGGACATCCTTACCATGTTCGCCAGCCAAGTGGCAATCGCCATTGAGAACGCCATCTTTTTTGAAGAACGCAAACAGGCGGAAGAGGCACTCCAAAGTCTGAATCAGGAGCTGGAACATCGCGTGAACACACGCACCAAGGAACTGGCGATTGCGAATGAAGAGCTGATGCACCAAGCGCTACACGACGCCTTGACCGATATTCCCAACCGCACCTTGTTGCACGATCGTCTCCAGCAAGCGATTCATGCCGCCCAGCGCGAGCGCCAATCGGTGGCGTTAATGATGATGGACCTCGACCGCTTCAAGGAGATCAACGACACCATGGGCCACCACAGCGGCGATCTGGTGTTGCAGGCGGTGGCCGCGCGCCTGCGTGGCACCTTGCGCCAGTCGGATACCGTCGCGCGCCTGGGCGGGGACGAGTTTGCCATGGTGTTGCCCGGTATCGGCAATCAAGACAGCGCCATCCAAGCGGCGCAAAAGATATTGAACGCGGTGCAGACGCCGTTGGTGCTGGAGGGGCGTCATCTCGATATCGGGGTGAGTTTGGGGATCGCCCTGTACCCCGATCACGGCGAGGAGTCCGGGTTGTTGATGCAGCGGGCCGACGTGGCGATGTACGCGGCCAAGCGCAACAAGAGCGGCTATGCCTTGTACGACGCCGAGGTGGACCGCTATAGCGTGGATCGACTGGCGTTGCAGGGCGAGCTGCGGCACGGGATCGAGCACGACGAACTGTTGCTTTATTATCAGCCTAAAATCGACTTCCACAGCGGCCGTATCAGCGGGCTGGAGGCGCTGGTGCGTTGGCAGCATCCCCGGCACGGTCTGATGTTCCCGGATGATTTCATCCCGTTGGCGGAGCGCACCGGGCTGATCAAGCCCCTGACGGTGTGGGTCTTGCAAGCGGCCTTGCGTCGGTGTGGCGCCTGGCAGCGCGATGGCTTAGCGCTCACCGTCGCGGTGAATATCTCGGCCTCGAATTTACAAGACCCCCACTTCCCGGAAGTCGTGGCGACGGCCCTGACCGCCACCGGGGCCGGGGCCTCGTGGCTGGAATTGGAGATCACGGAAACGGCGATCATGAAGGAACCGGCCGTGGCCATCGCGGCCATCGGTAAGCTCAACCACATGGGCGTGCTACTGGCCATCGACGATTTCGGCACCGGTTATTCTTCCATGGCGTACCTGAAAAAGCTGTTGGTGGCCAAGATCAAAATCGACAAATCCTTCGTGATGGACATGCACACCAATAACAACGATGCCGTGATCGTGCGTTCGCTGATCGGGCTGGGCCATAACCTCGGGTTAAGCGTGGTGGCGGAAGGCGTGGAAAGCGCGGAGGTCTGGGACCAGCTGAAGGTGCTGGGATGCGACTCGGCGCAGGGCTATAGCATGAGCCACCCGATCCCGTCGGAGCAATTGGATGATTGGTTGAAACAATCGCCTTGGGGGGTTAAACACAAGTAATGCAAGACGATCCCGTCGTCCTGCGTTAGTTGGCGCTACTGACGGCTTCGGCTTCCCCGGCGCTGGCGCCATGTGCCCGCACAATCGCGATGAAGTCCGCGCCGTAGGCCGCGAGCTTGCGCTCGCCGACGCCGGAGATGTGGGCGAGATCGCCCAAGGTCTGGGGACGACGCTCGACCATTTCCGCCAGCGTGGCGTCATGGAAGACGACGTAGGGCGGGACCGCCTGTTTGCGCGCGAGTTCGAGACGGCGGGTGCGCAGGGCTTCCCACAGGCGTTGATCGGATTCCTGGATGAAGGGGCGGCGGGCGGCGCGCGCGGTCTTGGTCTTTTTCACCTTTTCGGGTTTGGCGTCGCGGCGCAGCATCAGGGGCGCTTCGCCGCGCAGCACCGGGCGGCTCAAGTCGGTGAGGCGCAGGCCACCGTGGCCTTCGAGGTCCACGGCCAGCAGGCCGCGACTGATGAGCTGGCGGAAGACGCCGCGCCATTCTTGTTGGTCAAGCTCCTTGCCGATGCCGGAGGTGGTGAGCCGGTCGTGGCCGAAACGCTTGATGCGCTCGTCGTCCTTGCCGAGCAGCACATCGATCAAATAATTCACGCCGAATCTTTGCCCGGTGCGGTGCACGCACGACAGCGCCTTTTGCGCCGGGACGGTGGCGTCCCAGGCTTCGGGCGGTGCCAGGCAGGTGTCGCAGTTGCCGCAGGGTTGGGACGGCGTCTCGCCGAAATAGGTGAGCAGGGCCTGGCGGCGG
>JAUSDQ010000253.1 GCA_030650525.1 Sulfuricaulis sp. | reverse complement strand
AGCACAAAGGCGGCATGCAGTGCCGACTGTTCGGCCAGCAGCGCCACGGTGTCACCCCGGCGCCGGAGTTGCTCCAGCGTTCCGGCTTCCGCCGTGATGCCGGTCTGTTCCTCGATGTAGCCCGGCGTGCCGAGAAAAAAGATCCGGCCATCGACCCTGCCGCGCAGGCCGGCGCCGGGGACGTTCGTCACCGCCGTTGCCGCCGCCGGCGCGGACGGCGCCGCATCGATCAGCGCGCGCGCGATCGGGTGTTCGGAATGACGTTCCAGCGCGGCGGCCAGGCTAAGACATTGCGCCGCGGTCAGTGGCGAGAACGTCCGGGTTTCCAGCAGCCGCAGCCGCCCGCGCGTGAGCGTGCCAGTCTTGTCGAAAATAAAATGGGTCGCGTGTGCCAGTGTTTCCAGCGCGTGCCCGCGCGTGACCAGCAGCCCCAGGCGCGTGAGCCGGCCGGTCGCGGCCGCCAGCGCCGTCGGGGTGGCGAGCGACAGTGCGCACGGGCAGGTCACCACGAGCACGGCGATGGTGGCGGACAACCACCATGCCGAATCCTGCCGCCACCAGTAAAACGCCACCGCGGCCGCCAGCAGCAGCACCGCGGTGACGAATCCGGCGGCGATGCGGTCGGCCAGTTGTGCGAGGCGCGGTTTTTCCGAGCTGGCGCGGTCAAGCAGACGCAGGATGGAAGAAAGAATCGTATCGGCCCCGGTCTTCTCGACCCGCGCCAGCAGCGGGCCTTCGATGTTGATCGACCCGCCGATCAGTTTATGCCCTGGCGATTTGCTAACCGGCAGGCTTTCGCCGGTCAGCAGCGATTCGTTGGCGCTCGAATGGCCTTCGAGGACGATGCCGTCGGCTGGAATGTACTCGCCGGGACGGATGCGCACCCGGTCGCCCGGCCGCAATTCCGCTACCGCCACAATTTCCTCTTCCACGTTATTGCCATTACTAGAACCCATCTCAAAACCCCCTCTCCCCTTCGGGGAGAGGGGGTTTTTGAGATAGTTTCCAACGAGGCGCGTGGCGGTGGTAGGCACGGCCTGCACCAGCGCCTCCGAGGCCTCCGAGGCGCGCTTGTGGGCCGCGAGTTCGAAGTACCGGCCGGTCAGCAGAAAAAAAGCGAACATGCACACCGAGTCGTAGTAAACCGTGCCGGCGCCGGTGACGGTGGTCCACAGGCTCGCCACAAACGCCGCGCCGATGCCGAGCGCCACCGGCACATCCATCCCGGTGCGGAAATGTTTCAGGTCGCGCAGCGCCGAGCGGAAAAACGGTTGCGCCGAGTAAACCAGCACCGGCAGCGTCAACAGCAGGCTGACCCAGTAGAAGAAGCGGCGGTATTCCGTCTCCACCCCCGACCAGTCGCCGACGTAAAGCGCGACCGAAATCGTCATGACCTGCATGCCGAGTATGCCCGCCACGCCCAGCCGGCGCAGCAGCCGCCGGCGATCGTTTTCCAGCTGCTGCTGATAGCGTCCCGGGTCGAACGGGTGGGCCAGATAGCCGATGCGGCTCACCGCCTGCAGGATGTCGCTCAGATGAATCCGGCGTTCATCCCATTGCACCCGCGCCCGCTGTGTGGCGTAGTTGATGTGCACCGCGCGCACGCCGGGCAAGCGCGCCAGGTGCCGTTCGTTGAGCCACACGCAGGCGGCGCAGGTAATGCCTTCGAGAATCAGCGCGGCCTCGCGCAGGTGTTCGTCTTCGACGCGGACAAAACTTTTCTGCACTTCCGGATGATCGTAGATCGCGGTCTGGCGCAGGAATTCCGGCACGATCTCGCGCCCCGTGGACGCCTGGGCGGTGCGGAACTTGTAATAATTACCCAGGCCGCCGTCGACGATCGCCCGCGCCACGGCCTCACAACCGTGGCAGCACATCGGCTGGCGCACGCCGTCGATGTTCACGGCAAAATCCGTACCCGCTGGCACGGGCAGGCCGCAATGGAAGCAGATTGACGAGGAGGATAGCGTGGGCGCGTTCAATTCAGTCGTGGTTGCCGTAGTCAGGAGTCGAAAGGGGTCGGGTAAGCGGCATGAGCGAAATGGGCGGAAACGGGAAACAGCGACGTGGCCGCCAACGTTTTGTTAAGACAACAACACCGCCCACCGCATGGGCGCCCGTTCCGCCCGAGCCATGATCGAGAAGGACCCCGCGACCGTTATCAAACTCTCGACTCTCAAAGTCGCGTGCCAGGATTGTACCCTGTTTCAGTTGTGCCTGCCGATCGGCCTCGACAAGGCCGACCTCACGCTGCTCGATCGCATCATCAAGCGGCGCCGTCCGGTGAAGCGCGGTGAGTACCTGTATCGTGCCGGCGATGTATTCGAGTCGATCTATGCCGTCAAATCCGGTTCGTTCAAGACATCCACGATCACCGAGGAAGGACGCGAGCAGGTGACCGGGTTGCACCTGCCGGGCGAACTGTTTGGCATGGATGCGATCAACTCGGGTGCGTACTGCTGTTCCGCGATGGCGCTGGAGCGATCGAGCGTGTGCGAGATTCCGTTCAGCCAGCTCGAGGAGCTCGGCGCCCAGATACCGAGCCTGATGCGCCAGACGGTGCGCATCATGAGCAAGGAGATCTTGCGCGACAAGCGCATCATGCAAATCACCAAGAACAGCGCCCCCGGAAGGCTGGCGGCGTTTCTGTTGGGCCTGTCCGAGCGCTTTCGCGAACGCGGCTTCGCGGCGCAAGAGTATCATTTGAGCATGTCGCGCATCGACATCGGTAACTACCTCGGTCTTGCCGACGAGACGGTGAGCCGGCTGTTCACGCGTTTTCAAGAGGACGGTCTGCTCGTGGTTGAACGCAAGCACATCCGGCTGATCGATGTGCCGCGTCTGCAAGCGGTTGCCCGGGGTCTGTCCGAGCGCGCCTCGTCGAAGGTTTATATTGGCGGCGGCATGTATTCGAAACCGCCCACGGGGCAGGACGCGCCGGAGCGGGAAGGCGACACGGGGTTTCCGTCCTGGGACCCGATTTACCGCATCGGCGTCGATGTCATCGACCGGCAGCACCAGAAGCTGTTTGACATCGGCAACCGGTTTTACGACGCCTGGCGGCAACATGCCCCCCGTGCCGGATTACGCCGGATCTTTGACGAGTTGATCGAGTACACCACCTACCACTTCGCCGAAGAGGAACGCTTGATGCAGCAAATCGAATATCCGGCCTTGCCGCAACACCGCGCGAACCACGAGGAGCTTGTGGAGTTGGTAAATCACTACCGCACGCAACTCAAAGGCCGCACGACGGGCGCCGAAAGGCAGGCGCTCGAATTTTTAGGGACGTGGTTGCGCGCGCACGTGTTGGACGCCGACAGGAAAATCGGCGTCTACCTCGCCGGAAAAAAACGCTCCCAGGCCGGCCCGCGCTGAAGAAATCCGACACCCGGCATCTCGTCTTATTCCTCGCGTCCGCTTGTTCCCGTCCGGTCCTTATCCGGGAGCGATCACCCGTCGTTTCCGCTCGTTTCTATTGTCCCAGAGAAAATGAGCCGTTTTCCTGACCCAGGTCAGTGTTTGGCGGTGCACCGAGGCGGAAGATACCACCATCGTAATATGACTGTGTCACGAATCTCGGCCGGTTGAATTCCGAATTATCGACTCAGTCGTTTTTCCGCCAATAGAAAGGGGGCGCCATGCACACTGTATCTCGCGCGAAGTTCATTGCCGGAGCGTTGCTCGCGCTCGGTCTCACCACGGCTGTCGTTCCGGCACACGCGGTGCAGAAGGGCGACTGGCTGATCCGCGCCGGTCTTGGGCGCGTGGTGCCGAACGACTCGAGCAGCGGCTTTTCGGGCGCGCCCAGCCTCAAGGTCGAGGATGTCAGCAACTCCACCAATCTTGCCATCAATTTCACTTACATGATGACCGACAATGTCGGCGTGGAATTGCTCGGCGCGCTGCCTTTCAAGCACGACCTCACGGTCATCGGGTTGGGCAAGGTGGTGGAGGTGAAACAGCTGCCGCCGACGCTGATTCTGCTTTATAACTTCTCCCCGAAGTCCGGCGTACGTCCATATGCGGGCGCCGGCATCAATTACACCCGCTTCTTCGGCGAACGGACCGTCAACGGACTGGCCGGAACGGAAATCAAGCTCGACAGCTCGACCGGATTGGCGGTCGAAGCGGGAATCGACGTGGATATCAACAAGGACCTGTTCTTCAATGCCTCGCTGTGGCGCATAGACATCGATACCAGGGGCCGGTCGTCGCTCGTCGGTGTGGCGGATGTCGCCATCGACCCTTGGGTCCTGTTCGTCGGCATCGGCCAGCGATTCTGAGCCTTGTCCCCGGCGGCCGGGGGACAAGATTATCGACGCGGAGTGAGATCATGCCCATTCTGAATGAGCTGTTCGGCACGTGGATTGGAATCCTGTCCCTGTTGACCATCGTCTTCGTTCTCGGGATAGGCATCTTTATATTTTTCTACGTGCTTCGCCGGATGAAATAGTTGGAGCGCTTACCCATGTTTTCCGTCGCCCCGCACGCCGCCCCTATCCGACCGTCCGGCTTAGTTTTGGCTCCACGTCTATCGACCCCGGCCGTATTGACGCCCCTCGGTCTTTGCAGGAAACTGGCCGCGCGATTCTTACTAGACAGGGGAGAGGCCGATTATGGTATTTACGCACGTCTGGGGTTTGTTGTTCCATCCGCAAGCGGAATGGAAAGCAATCCGGAAGGAAAACTGCACCATCGGCAAATGCTTCTGTTCCCACGCGTTGTTGCTCGCCGCCATTCCGCCACTGGCCGGTTACATCGGCACCACTCAGGTCGGCTGGCAGGTGGTCTCGCGCGAAGTTCATCGGCTCACGCCCGACAGTGCGCTGTGGATCGCGATCCTGTCTTATCTCACCATTCTGGTGGCGGTGTTCACCATCGGCAAGTTGATTCACTGGATGGGCCAGACCTACGGTGCCAAGCAGTCGTTGTCCCAGTGTATCGCGCTGGCGGCCTATACCGCGACGCCGCTGTTTCTCTCCGGCATCATGCTGCTTTATCCGATGCTATGGCTGAACCTGTTGCTCGGCCTGCCGGTGCTGGCGTACACCGTGTACCTGCTTTACACCGGCGTGCCGATCGTCATGGGGATTCCGGCGGAGCGCGGTTTTCTGTTTTCCACCGCCGTGCTCGCGGTCGGGCTGGTGGCGCTGGTGGCGGTGCTGGCGGCGACGGTCATTCTCTGGGACATCGGCGCTGGGCCGGTCTTCGCCGGTTAGGGCTTGATCTGCGTCAACGAGCTGTCGCTTGCACCCATAGTATCCTCAGCGCCGGGCCGAGCCTCCGGCGATGCGACAAAAAATTTTCAAAGATCGCTTTTAACGATTTACACTGACATATAGCGGGAGAACATGGCCGCGCAGGAAACTTACAATTACAAGGTCGTTCGGCAGTTCGCCATTATGACCGTGGTCTGGGGCATCGTCGGCATGCTGGTTGGGGTATGGATCGCGGCCGAGATGGCCTGGCCGGCGCTCAACATGGATATCCCCTGGCTGACCTTCTCACGCCTGCGGCCGCTACACACCAACGCGGTGGTGTTCGCCTTTGGCGGATGCGCGCTGTTCGCTACCTCATACTATGTCGTGCAGCGCACCAGCCATGTGCGTCTGTTCAGCGACAAGCTGGCCGCGTTCACCTTCTGGGGCTGGCAGCTGGTGATCGTGGCCGCGGCCATCACGCTGCCGCTCGGCATCACCACCACCAAGGAATACGCCGAGCTTGAGTGGCCGATCGATATTCTGATCACCCTGGTGTGGGTCGCCTACGCCGTGGTGTTTTTCGGCACCCTGGCCAAGCGCAGAGTGAGTCATATCTATGTGGCCAACTGGTTCTACGCGGCGTTCATTCTCGCCATCGCCGTGCTGCACGTTGTTAACAGCGCGGCGCTGCCGGTGTCGTTCTGGAAGTCGTACTCGGCCTACGCTGGGGTGCAGGATGCCATGGTGCAGTGGTGGTACGGCCATAACGCGGTCGGCTTTTTCCTGACGGCGGGTTTCCTCGGCATGATGTATTACTTCATACCCAAGCAGGCGGAACGGCCGGTGTACTCGTATCGCCTGTCGGTGGTGCACTTCTGGGCGCTGGCCTTCACCTATATCTGGGCCGGCCCGCACCACCTGCACTACACCGCGCTACCCGACTGGACGCAGTCGGTGGGCATGGTGTTCTCGCTAATTCTGCTCGCCCCCTCCTGGGGCGGCATGATCACCGGCATCATGACGCTGTCCGGCGCCTGGGAGAAACTGCGCACCGATCCCATCCTCAAGTTCCTGATCGTCTCCGTGTCGTTCTACGGCATGTCCACCTTCGAGGGCCCGCTGATGTCGATCAAGACGGTGAACGCGCTGTCGCATTACACCGACTGGACCATCGGCCACGTGCACTCGGGCGCGCTCGGCTGGGTCGGGATGATCTCGATCGGTGCCATGTACTTTTTGATCCCGCGCCTGTTCGGCCGGCAGATCCACAGCGTCAAGCTCATCGAGACGCATTTCTGGATCGCCACCATCGGCATCGTGCTCTATATTTCGGCGATGTGGATCGCCGGCGTGATGCAGGGGCTGATGTGGCGTGCGGTCAACGCCGACGGCACGCTGACCTACAGTTTCGTGGAATCGGTGCAGGCGATGCATCCGTTCTATATCGTGCGCACCCTGGGTGGCCTGTTCTTTCTGAGCGGCATGCTGCTCATGGCCTACAACCTGTGGAAGACCATCGCCGGTGCCACACCCGTCGAGGCGGCCATCCCCGCCCCGGCGGCGGCGCACTGAGGGAACGATCATGGCAAGCGGACATGACAAAGTCGAAACCAACGTCGGCCTGCTGATTATCCTGACGGTGCTGGTGATCGCCGTGGGCGGGCTGGTCGAGATCGTGCCGCTGTTCTTCCAGAAGTCCACGACCGAAGCGGTGGCGGGTTTGAAGCCCTACCCGGCACTGGAACTGGAAGGTCGCGATATCTATATCCGCGAATCCTGCATGGTGTGCCATTCCCAGATGATCCGCCCGTTCCGCGCCGAGACCGAACGCTACGGCCATTACTCCGTGGCCGGCGAGTTTGTCTACGACCGCCCGTTCCAGTGGGGCAGCAAGCGCACCGGTCCCGACCTGCACCGCGTCGGCGGGCGTTATTCGGACGAGTGGCATCGCGCGCACCTGATCAATCCGCGCGACGTGGTGCCGGAGTCGATCATGCCGGGCTATCCGTGGCTGGCGAAAAACAAGCTCGACGGCGCGCTCATCCAGAAAAAGATGCGGGTGCTGCGCACGCTCGGCCACCCGTACACGGATGAAGACATCAAGAACGCACCCGGGCAGCTGGAAGGCAAAACCGAAATGGATGCGTTGATTGCCCACCTCCAGGGGTTGGGCACCAGCATCAAGGCACGGAGATGACATGAGCCCCGTGATCTTTCATTCAATCTGGACGGTGTTGATGTTGATCCTGTTCATCGGCATCGTCTTTTGGGCTTACAGTTCGCGGCGCCAGCGCGCGTTTGACGAGGCCGCGCGTCTGCCATTGGAAGAAGAGGACTTCGTGCCGGGACGTTCTTCCGGGGAGAAGCAGCATGGCTGATTTCACCAGCGCTTTCTGGAACTGGTTCATCGTCATCCCGGTGGTCGGCGGCATCATCGCCATGTTCTTGCTCAATCGCTGGATGACCCGCGGCCCGCGCCCCAAGCCCGGTGAAAAGGTCAAGACCATGGGCCACGTGTGGGACGAGGACCTGCAGGAGCTGAACAACCCGTTGCCGCGCTGGTGGCTGAACATGTTCTATATCACGCTGGTGTTCGGTATCGGCTATCTGGTGCTTTATCCCGGCCTTGGCACCTTCGGCGGCCTACTGGGCTGGACCGAGCAGGGTCAGTATGACAAGGAAATCGAAGCGGCGAACCAGCAGTTCAATCCGCTGTATGAGAAATATCTTACCGAAGATCTGAAACTGCTGGCGGCCAATCGGGAAGCGCTCAAGACCGGTGAACGCCTGTTCGTGAACTATTGCACCGGTTGTCACGGCTCGGATGCCGGCGGCGGCCCGGGCTTCCCCAATTTGCGTGACGAGGACTGGCTGTACGGCGGCGATCCGCAGATCATCAAGGCCTCGATCATGAATGGCCGCACCGGTGCCATGCCGCCGTGGGGCGCGGTGCTGGGACCGGATGGCACGGCGAATGTGGCCGAGTACGTCCTGAGCCTCTCCGGCCGCAGCGTGAATGAAACCGTGGCCGTGACCGGCAAGGAAAAATTCATGCAACTGTGCGTGGCCTGCCATGGGCCGGAGGGTAAGGGCAATCCGGCCATGGGTGCGCCCAACCTCACGGACAATGTCTGGCTCTACGGCGGTTCCAAGCAGACCATCATGGATAGCATCGATAAAGGCCGCACCGGGCGCATGCCGGCGCACGCCGAATTCCTTGGCGAGGCCAAGGTGCATATGCTCGCCGCCTACGTCTACAGCCTGTCGCATCCCGTCGCGGGTTCACCGACCGAAAGCCGTTAACGGACCTGCCCAATACGCCTGAAGATTATGTGTAGGTTGGGGTGAGCGGAGCGAACCCCAACGTGCTCAACTCCTGTTGGGCTTCGGCGCAAGCGCCTCAGCCCAACCTACCAAGAGGCCAGCTTTAAATGATACCGAATGCCCGCGATGAAGAAGGAGCGGAGAAGGGCGGCGAAGAAAAAAACGGCGTTAACCAGAAAACCCAACGCATAGCCACGCTGGCCGAATCGCAAGAGGAAATAGCGCGCCGCGTGGCGGAAAAAAAGGCGCGCCAGCCGGCGACCGAACCCCGGCGCAAGACTTCAGCCATCCAGGGCCGCGTCATCCCCATCGCCGAAGCGGACGCCGTTCAGGAAGCGCTGTATGCCAAACGCCAGCGCGTTTATCCCCGCGAGGTACACGGTTTCTTCGCCACGACGCGCGTGGCCATGGTCGGTCTCACCCTCGGCCTCTACTATTTTCTTCCCTGGTTCAACTGGGGCGCCAGCCGGCAGGCGTTTCTGATCGACCTGCCGAACCGCAAGTTCCATCTGTTTGCCTGGACCTTCTGGCCGCAGGATCTGTTCTATCTCACGGCGATCCTCGTCATTTCGGCGCTGTCGCTGTTCCTGTTCACGGCCATCGCCGGGCGTGTGTGGTGCGGCTTTACCTGTCCGCAGACGGTGTGGACCGAGGTATTCCTGTGGATCGAACGCCAGATCGAAGGCGACCGCCCACAGCAAATGAAGCTGGCGCAGCTGCCGTGGAATCATCGGCAGAAACTGCTGAAAAAAACCGCGAAGCACTTCGTCTGGACCCTGTTCGCGTTGTGGACCGGTTTCACCTTCGTCGGTTACGTCACGCCGATTCGCGAGCTGGCCGTGGCGTTCACGCAGTTCGCGCTCGGGCCGTGGGAAATCTTCTGGATTCTGTTCTACGGCGGCACGACCTATGGCAACGCCGGCTGGCTGCGCGAGCAGGTATGTTTGTACATGTGCCCGTACGCGCGCTTCCAGGGCGCGATGTTCGACCGCAACACGCTGATCATCTCCTACGATCCCGCGCGCGGCGAGCCGCGCGGCTCGCGCGCACGCGGTATCGAGCCCAAGGTCCAAGGACTGGGCGACTGCATCGACTGCACCCTGTGTGTGCAGGTCTGCCCCACCGGCATCGACATCCGCAATGGGCTCCAGGTCGGCTGCATCGCCTGCGCCGCGTGCGTCGACGTGTGCGACACGGTGATGGACAAGATGGGTTACCCCCAGGGGCTTATCCGCTATACCAGCGAAAACGCCCTCGAAGGCAAGCCGGTAAAGCTGCTGCGCCCGCGCGTGCTGATTTACACCGGGGCGCTGACGCTTATTGTTGTAGCATTAGTCATCGCGGTATTGTTGCGCGTACCGCTCAAGCTCGACGTGTTGCGCGACCGCAACGCGCTTTATCGCGAAACCTTCGAAGGCCTGATCGAGAACACCTATACGCTGAAGCTGATGAACATGGACAACGCGGCACACCGTTATGTCATTACCGCCCGCGGCATTGACGACTTGCAGTTGCGCCTGGATCACGCCGAGGTGGCGGTGGCGGCGGGCGAGGTGGCGGAAGTGCCGGTCCGCTTGCAGGCGGACCGCAAGAATCTCACGCTGCGCAGCAGCCCGGTCTATTTTCGCGTGCAAGCGCGCGACGTGGATGGGCTGTCTGCCGAACAAAATGCGCGCTTCCTCGGTCCGAAGGAGAGCGAGCATGATGATGAGCATGAAGGAAAGCATGAAAAAAAGCATGACAAAGAGTAACTGCTGGTACCGGGTCCCGTTCGTGTGGCTGCTGATCGTGATTCCGCTCACGGCCGTGATCGTCGGCTTCGTCGGCCTAGCGCTGGCGATCCGCTCCGACGACGGGATGGTGGAAGACGACTACTACCGCCAGGGCAAGGAGATCAACCGCGTGCTGGCGCGCGATCGGGCCGCGGCCGGCAAAGGCCTGGAAAGCCAGGTGCAACTGGATGACACGCACCATGAGTTGCGTGTCCAACTGACCGCGCACGCGGCGGCGGACTTGCCGGAAAACATCGAGATTAAATTTCTGCACGCCACCCGCGCCGGGCTCGACCGGGGTCTGGTGATTGCGCGTCGCGCCGACGGGTCTTATCAAGCGCCGCTGCCCGAGTTGGCGCTGGGCCACTGGAACGTGCAGTTGGCGGCGCAGGACTGGCGGCTGGTCGGATCGCTGTTCGTGCCCGGTGACCGTCACCTCATCCTGCGTCCCGCGACACCCTAAAGAGAACTTAAATTAGATATGGATAAGAACGGCACTTACTTAAACGGTTTCATAATAGATGTAGGGCGGGTTAGGCACGTCGTTTGTGCCGTAACCCGCCGGATGTGCTGTTCCTTCCTGTTCCCGCCCGGTGCGCACCAGAATCATGCGCGCCCGTTCGGCGGGGAAAAGGCCCACTGGACCTTTTCCTGTTTCCGCCTCACCCCCCTTCAAGGAGGAGGGTAGGGAGAGGGTGCAGCCTAAAATAGTTTCTCGCTATGCCAACAGAGATCACCTTCGTCTCAGCCTTCCTCGTCGGCCTCCTCGGCTCGACACATTGCCTCGGCATGTGCGGCGGCATCGTCGGCGCGCTGACCTTCGGCCTCAAGGATGACATCCGCCGCTCCCCTGTCCGGCTGTTTCCATATCTTGCCGCCTATAACATCGGCCGCATCGCCAGCTACGCCATCGCCGGCGCGTTACTGGGTCTGGCCAGCGCGCAAGTCCTGCGCGTCGCGCCACCGGAGCAGGCGCGCCTCGTGGCAAAAATTATCTCCGGCGGTTTCATGGTGCTGCTCGGGCTGTATCTCGCCGGCTGGTGGCCGGGGCTGGCGGCGCTGGAACGCCTGGGCGGAAAACTGTGGACCCGGATCGAGCCTTACGGCCGGCGGTTCCTGCCGGTGGATCATCCGCTGAAGGCGCTCGCGCTCGGCCTGGTGTGGGGCTGGCTGCCGTGCGGGCTGGTGTATTCGGTGCTGGCCTGGTCATTGGCCTCGGGCGATGCGCTGCGCGGGGCAAGCTTAATGCTCGCCTTCGGTCTCGGCACGCTGCCGATGCTGCTCGCGATGGGCGCTGCCGCGCGCTGGCTTGGCAACGTGGTGCGCCTGGTCTGGGTGCGTCGTGTTGCCGGCCTGCTGATTTTGTTCTTCGGTCTCTATATGTTATTCGCTCCGGGTGGGC
>JAUSDQ010000235.1 GCA_030650525.1 Sulfuricaulis sp. | reverse complement strand
CCGGCTTGTTGTGTCAGGGATTCAAAGTGCTCGAGCAGATACGACAGTTTGAGGCTCGCCAACTGCGCGCGCAGCGAATCGGTTTCGGACTCGACGCGGGGTGTGGTTTTACGCTCAGGTCTCATCGTCATTGATCTCGTAGGGTGAGAGATCCGGTGCGGCGATCTCGATATCCAGGAGATCCTGGCGACGGGTGAGATGCAACGCACCGGGTTCGGGGAGCGCCCGGGCTCGCATCTCAAGGATGTTGGCGATGTACTCGCAGCTATAGGCGTGGAAGGCAATGCCGTCTTGGATCGCGCGGTCGACGGCGTCCACGCCGTAGATTTCGCTCAAGGCCACGATCTTGCGCAAGTGATGACGCGGGTTGAGACGGCGCTGCTCGATCCCCTCGTAATAGACCTGAGCGTGACGCGACAGGCTCAAGAACCGCATCAGCAATCGTTGCTCACGGGCGTTGCGCCGCTGCGCGAGCAGCGCCTTCGGATGGTCGGGGTCCTCAATATCCTGGCGCCGATCATAAGTGCGCACATGACGGGCGATGAGCTTGTCCTGGTGGTACACGCATACCCAGTCTGGCGTCGCCTTCAGCGTGACGCGTTGACTCGCATACTCGGCCGGCACCGAATAGCGATTGGTATCCAGCGTGACTCGGAACTGCTTGGAAGCGCGCTGGCTCTTGATGCTGGCAATGTCGTAGCGCATCGGATTGAGCGGGCGCAGACGCGGCTCCTCTTCGATGAACAAATCCACCGGTCGCTGATGCGTCTCGCCATGGATGCGCACATTGGCGATGGTGTCCAGCCACACTTGGGCGGCGGGGTTGACGGCACTGAAGTCGAGGAAGTCCAAACCATTGAGGAGGTTTTTTTTGACGTACCCAACCCCGTTCTCGACGCGACCTTTTTCGTTGCCCTTTCGCACGTTGCAGGCGGTGATCTCGAAGCCCCAATGGCGGGAGAAGTCGAGATAGCGCGCATTGAACACCGGGGCTTCACCGACCACGCGTTGGAGTACGGCCGACTTGAGATTGTCGATCATCAGGCGCGTCGGGATTCCGTGGAATGCGGCGAATGCGTGCTCGTGGGCGGCAAGGAAATGCTCCATGGTCTGCGATACAGTGAATTCGACATACATGAGCCGGCTGTAGCACAGCACCATGATGAAGAAGGAGAGCCGCCGGCGCGTCGAGCCAACGCCAATCGAGCCGTATTCTCCCCAGTCGAGTTGGGCGCACTCCCCGGGGGTAAAGGAGAGCTTGAGGAACGCTTCCCGACGCACAGGGCGTACCTTGCGCACATAGTCCTTGAGAATCGTGAAGCCGCCCTCAAAGCCTTCCTCGCGCAGGCGCTGGAAGATCTGCTGTGCGCTGTACGGATGGGTCTCCAACAAGCGCACGATCTGAGCCTTGAACGGATCGAGCCGGCTAGTACGCGGGGCCGGCTGTCGTGCTCGGAACTCAGAGCGCTTCACCCACTTGGCCACCGTTTGCGCATGCACGCCAAGGGTGCGGGCGATTTGCGCGATGGTGAGCCGCTCTCGCTCATGGTAATCACGGATCTTGCAGTAGGTTTCATAGTTGATCATGGCGTGCGCCCCTCCATGACCGCACGCAGCCGATCAAGTCTTACGGCGATTTCCTCCGCACTCAGCTCACGCACCTCGATACGCGGCGGCGAATCCAGGGCGAGCACCTGGTAGAGCGGTCGTTGATAGGCGATGAGTCCTGCGCGGATCAGATCACCACGAGCCTTGCTCAGGCGCACCGGATCCATCGACAGACGCCTTGCCAGCGACGCATCGGCGTAGTAGCTCAGGCCCTGGACATCGGCCACCGTCACCAGGAACAGGTACAGCGCAGCCGCATGGACATCACAGCGCTCGATATGCCGCTCGCCTACCAGCCGGTGATCGACCCAGCTGAACTGGGTGGGAATCTTACGCACTCGCTCGGAACAGATCACCCGTTTGATGGCCACCACCGACGCTCCCTGCCAAGATGTCTTGCCCCAGTTCTACCAGCCGTCGGGTGCT
>JAUSDQ010000220.1 GCA_030650525.1 Sulfuricaulis sp. | reverse complement strand
TCGCGGATGGCGGCGGCGAGCGGGTCTTCGCCGGGTTCGACCATACCCTTGGGAAAATCCCAGTAGTCGCGGACGCGCAGCAGCAGGTAACGATACTGGTCGTCGAAGCGCCGGACGACGACTACGCCGGCGGAAAGGATGGGTGGGGCACTCATACAGGTTGAGTCATCTCATGCGCGCGCAGAAAAAACAAGGGCGGCTTGAGCCGCCCTTGTGTACCGCATTGAAATGTTTAAACCGCGATTAACCCCAGATATCCGCGGTGATGCTCTGGTACCAACCGAGGGTGTACTTGGCCTCGTTTTCGCGGAAGGAGTCGGGCGCGTCCTTGGGACTTACGCCGCCCGCGCCTTCGACCTCGGTGATGCCCTTGTCAGTATTGCGGTATACGCCCGCGACTGAGATGCCGTAGTTCGGGGCGAGCAGGCTGTAGCAGGTGTTGACGAAGGAGTTCTCGGCCGGGGTCTCGCCCTTGAACATGGCCACAATTGCCGCGGCGCACATCTTGGCTTCGCTACTCGCGGCAAAGCCGGACTTCGGCAGCGCGCCGGCGATCGAGGAATCGCCGATGACATGGACGCCGGGATGGAGCGTGGACTCAAACGTTTTGGGATCCACCGGGCACCAGCCCTTGTCGTCGGCCAGACCCGCGGTGAGGGCGATCTTGCCCGCGGTCTGCGCCGGGATGAAGTTCACGACGTCGGCCTTGTGCTTGTCGAGTTCGGTGTCCAGCACCAGCTTCTTCAAGTTGACCGCTTTCACCGTGCCGCCCTTGGCACCCGGTACCCACTCGATCATGCCGGGATAAAGTTTTTCCCACCCGTCCTGAAACAGGCCTTGTTTCGAGAATTTATCCTTGGCATCCAGGATCAGGATCTTGGATTTGGGTTTATGTTCCTTGAGGTAATGCGCGACCATGCTGGCGCGCTCGTACGGACCGGGCGGGCAGCGGAACGGATTGGGCGGCGCGACCATGATGAACGTGCCGCCGTTTTTCATGGCCTTGAGTTGCTTCTGCAATAGCAGCGTCTGCGGGCCCGCCTTCCAGGCGTGCGGCATTACTTCCGCGCCCTTTTCGCTGTAACCCTCGATAGCGTCGTACTTGAAATCAATGCCCGGCGACACGACCAGACGATCGTAGCTCAGCGTCTTGCCGTTGTTGAGCGTGACCTTCCTGCCGGCGGCGTCGATGGCGGTAACGGTGTCATGCATCACATTGACGCCATGTTTCTTTTTCAGCGCGTCATAGCTGTGGGTGATGGAGTCCATGGTGCGCAGCCCGCCCAGCACCAGATTGCTGAATGGGCAGGTGATGAACTTCGTGCTCGGCTCGATGAGCGATACCGCGATACTGGGATCCAG
>JAUSDQ010000219.1 GCA_030650525.1 Sulfuricaulis sp. | reverse complement strand
TGCAAGTCCTGCAGGAGCTGGGTGGGTGGAGTTGTTTCGAGATGGTGTTGCGGTACGCTCACCTCTCAGCGGGACACTTGGCGGGTTATGCGGAGAATCTTTGTAAGCTCCGCACACTTTCCGGCACACCAGATGTTAAGGCCGTTGTTGATGCTTCTTAAGTTGTTGAATAATGGTGGGCCGTGGCAGATTCGAACTGCCGACCAACTGGTTAAAAGCCAGCTGCTCTACCGACTGAGCTAACGGCCCGCGCGCGGGAAGGAAAACGGGAGGCGGCATTATCCAGAGGCCGCCTGACCCTGTCAAACAAAGGGTGCGGACGGAAAAGCGTGGATCAGGCGGTTTTGGTCGCGGCCGCGGCGGGCAGTAGTTTCATTTCCGCCAGTGACAGCCGTAAAGCCCATAAGAAACCATGATCATCCTGCATGTGGTAGCGGATTTTCATGGTCAGCGCGGCGCCAAAAATGATCGTAACGAGCGTGATCACCGAGCCCAAGGCCAGCGTGGACATACCGGTGACTCCCTGGCCGATGGTGCAACCGAGCGCCAGCACGCCGCCAAACCCCATGAGCACGCCGCCAATAACGTGGTTGATCATGTCCTGGCGCGAATTAAAGGTTTCGATGCTAAAGCTGCCTGAAAGCACTGCATACAGGAACGAGCCGGCGATAATGCCGAGCACCGCGGCGATGCCAAAATTGATCGTCGACCCGGTATAAGTCATCAGGTAATTCAGGTTTTCCCCCACCGGCGCCACGAAGGTATAGGATTCGAGCCGCACCGGCTCGAATTCATCGAAACCGATTTTGCCGGTGATATACCAGCCGGCGACGATAAAAAGACCGATACTGATACCCGCCAACAGATCCTTGAAGCTTTTGCGAAAGTCCGCGCTGGCCAGGGAATAAACGGTGAGGCCGAGGCCGGCCACGGCCGCCACCGACCACTGCAGGATATTGGCATCCTCGATTCCCGTGGCCGCGCGCAGCAAGGTGGCAATGCCCTGATCCGGTATGTTGCGCGCGGCCAGATCGATATTCGCGATCTCGACGACATTGATACGCACCAGCGCCAGCAATCCGCGCAACGTCGTGTACGCCGTGATACCGATCAGCAACATCACCACCAGCGATTTGAGATTGCCCCCGCCGACACGCACCAGGGTGCGCTGGCCACAGCCGCCCCCCAAGGTCATGCCGACGCCGAACAGGAACCCACCCAGGGCATGTCCCAGCCAGCCGAAGTTGGCCGCCAGGTATATGGATTTGCCGAGATCTATCTGCCCCTGCGACTGCAAGAACTGCGATCCAAGGATGGCGATACCGATCGCCAGAAACCAGGCGCGCAGACGATTCTTGTCATCCAGGAAAATCCAATCGCTCACCGCCCCCATGGTGCAGAAATTGGTCTTATTGGCGATGGCACCGAAGGCCAGCGCCACCAGAAAACCCCACAGTGCCACGTTATGAACATTGCTGAGTTCCATATCAACCTCCGGTTTAATACCTTACGGCACAAAAATGCCATGACCGCGAGAGACGCCCGTATGTGCTGTTTTATTCCTTGCCCGGTGAGGGATTATTTTGCGTCGGTTTGACGTCTAGTACCATAACCCATCATATCAGTCATGGGCTTATTCCTTTAATGACTTCTCTGGCAAGACAGACAAGGCTTTTACCGATGAAGCCTGGGAAGTAAAATGACATTCAGACGCTCAGTTATTACGAGGTAAGATCGATGCCAACATTTGACAAAGAATTGGATGCCTCGGGGCTCACCTGCCCCATGCCCATCATGAAGACCAAAAAAATGCTGCAAACACTGGCAGCCGGTCAAATATTACACCTGATAGCGACCGACCCGGGCACGAAGAGCGATATTCCCGCGCTGCTCGGAAAAACCGGCGATCAGATAATTGAATCCAGCATAGTCGACAAAAAGTTTCACTTCTATATCAGGAAAACGTCATAGATTCCCCGGCGTTCCCGGGCAATCTACGCCTGCGTAGATATTTCACGCCTGGCCTACAACCAGGCGTGAACCGGGTACTGCTCCACCAAGTCCACGAAGTCAGCGTAACTCGCGACACGGATCTTGTCGATAAGCTTACCCAGGCCACGCGCTGTTAAATCCGCCTCGATGGCAAAGACCGCATGTCGTTTCAGGGCCTGCTCGATCAGGAACGATCTGGTAGTTCCCGCCACCGCGGCGTACACACCGTCCTCCAGCAACAGTATGACATCGCCTTCACCTGCCACGCGCAGACAGTTTTCCAGGGCGCTATTCTGGAACGGGGATTTATTCACGGTATGGAGCATGGGCGGAATCTAGAAAGAGACGATACTGTGCTGGGTGGCCATCAGGGCGGCGATCTCGGCACTGTCGAGCACCTTGGGCCGAATCGGTGCATCGGTTACTTCATCCTTGCCGATCGCGACGATGGCCTGCTCCGGAATATTGCGGTCTTTCAGCGACTGCCGATCCACATAGACCTTGGTCACCTCCCAGTCCACGAGCGCCCCGAGCGAGGCCATGAATCCCTTGATACCGAGCGCCCGGGTATCCTGACCCGTATGCAACGCCAGCACACCGTCATCCAGAAAAACCACGGAGAGATCCATGCTGTAGGTCGCGAAAATGAACATGACCTCAATGGACTCCTGCACATAGATGCTGCCATGCGGTGCCTTGCGCACCGTCACCATGACTTTTTTACCTGTCGCCGACATAAAAAACGTCCCTGCTTGAAACCAGAATTTAATCGCCGAACGTCACCAGCCGGTCGGATTCCTCGATCATGCTCGCCAGCTGCCCCAGCCCCGAAATCTGAATATTCGGCACCAGCACCTCATCAGTAATACCACGCCGCTTGGCCGCGGCCACACACACGATCATATCGATCCCTGTGGCACCCAGTTCCGACCAGCGTTGGGATATATGCCGGTCATCCGTCGGCGGGGTCATGAGCTTCGTGGCGTTGTACACGCCATCGTCGTAGAAAAAAATGCCGCGGATAGTGTGGCCCTTGGCCAGGGCGGCCTGGACGAAGTGATAGGCGCTGTCGGACGCCTCGTGAGTGTAAGGGCCTTCCTGAATAAGAATCGACAATATCATGCCTGCTCCCCATTACACGATTGGCTTGTTCATGCGGCGGTATCGGATATCTTGTCTGGAAGAATAGCGCAAGATGGAGGAATCGCGAAAAATATTCCAGCATCGTGCGATATCATTGACCGCGGGCGGGATCCGCGATACCCGCCGCGCTAAAACCTTGCGTACGCAGGCAGCAGGCGTCGCAACGGCCGCAGGCGCGGCCCGCGGCATCCGGATCGTAGCAGGACACCGTCAGCGAATAGTCCACGCCGAGCTGTAAGCCCGTGCGAATGATCTCAAGTTTGCTCATGTGCATGAGCGGTGCGAGCACATGAAAGCCGTGCCCTTCCACGCCGGCGCGGGTGGCCAGATTGGCGAGCTGCTCGAATGCCTGAATGAATTCCGGGCGACAGTCCGGATAGCCGGAGTAATCCACGGCATTGGCGCCGATATAAATTTCCGGCGCGCCCAGCACCTCGGCCCAAGCGAGGGCGATGGCAAGAAACACCGTATTGCGCGCCGGCACATATGTCACCGGAATGCCAACGTAAGGCCCGTGCGGTACGGCCATGGCGGCATCGGTCAGCGCCGATCCGCCCATCCAGCCGATGTCGAGCTTGACCACGCGATGATCGACGGCATGCAGGGCCTGGGCCACGCGGCACGCGGCCTCCAGCTCCACCCGGTGCCGCTGTCCATAGTCGAAGGTAAGCGCGTAACAGCGCGCGCCCGCGGCCGCGGCCAGTGCCAGCACCGTGGCCGAATCGAGACCGCCGGAGACCAGCACCACGGCCTTTTTTCCGGCGTCAGCGTCCGCGGGCATCGTTCCAGAGAATTTTGTGCAACTGGATCTGCAGGCGCACCGGCAAGCGGTCCGCGAGTATCCATTCGGCCAGCTCGGTCGGATTCAATTGTCCGTGACAGGGAGAGAATAGTACCTCGCCCACCCGGTCAAGCCCGTATTCGACCAGCTTCGCGCGGCTCCACTCATAATCCGTGCGATCGCAAATGACGAACTTGACCTGATCTTTTGTCCCCAGATACGGGATATTGGCGTAGCGGTTGCGCTGCTCTTCCCCGGAGCCCGGCGTCTTGAGGTCCATTACGATACTCACGCGGGCATCGATGCCAGCGATATCCATCGCCCCGCCGGTTTCGAGCGACACTTCATATCCCCGATCGCCCAGCGCGGCGAGCAGTTCCCGACAGGGGCGCTGCGCCAAAGGTTCGCCACCGGTGACGGTGACATAACGCGGGGTGTATTCGGCCACACGCCGTAGTATGTCGCTCAATTCCAGCCACTGCCCGCCGTAGAAGGCATATTCCGTGTCACAGTAGGAGCAGCGGAGTGGGCAACCGGTCAGCCGGACAAATACCGTGGGAAGTCCCACCGTGCGCGCTTCACCCTGAAGGGAATAGAATATTTCGGTAATGCGTAGTCGCTCGGATTCATTAGCCGTGAGTCGTGCGTCGTGCGTATCGGTGGCGGAGTGGGACATCGCAAAGCGGACCGTTAAAGAAAAAACCAAACAGGATTAACAGGATTTCTTATCTCTAAGAACCCTTAATCCTGTAAATCCTGAAAAATCCTGTTAATCCTGTCTATTTCACTTTGTTAAAGACTCTAAGAACATGCCGGCCGGGCATGTGCGTCGCAGAAATTTTACCAGAACGTGCGACTCACGACTCACCGCTCACCACGCTCTCAATGTCCCTCTTTCTTCATTTTCGCCAGGCGCTGCTCGGCGGAAGCGGCCGCGGGCTTGCCGGAGTAGCGCGCCATCACCTGATTGAGACTCTCACGCGCCTTGGCCCATTGTCCGAGTTCGTAATGGCAATAGCCGATTTTCAGCAACGCGTCCGGCGCCTTGGGGCTGTTCGGATGATTGCTCATCAACTTGGTAAATTCCTCCAGTGCCTGGCGGAAATTGCGCGCCACGAAATAGGCCTCGCCCAGCCAGTACTGGGCATTGTCACGCAGGGTGCTTTCAGGGTACTTGGCAATAAAGTCGCGAAATCCCTTGGTGGCGCTTCCGTAGACCCCCTGCTTCATGAATGCGAAAGCCGCGTCGTAATCCTGCTGCTCCCGCGCCGAAACGGCTGATGACACCAGACTTGGCGTAGTGGCGGTGGTCCCGGCTGAGGCCGCCCCGGATGGCGCCGTGCCAGTGCCGTGGCGCTCCAGCTCGGTGACCCGTCGGTCAATATCGGCGAGCAATTCGCGCTGACGGGCCTTCAGTCGCTCGATCTCATTCGCCTGCACCTCCACCTGCCCGCGGAGGTTGCGCATCTCCGCCTGCAGCGACTCAAGTTGCTGCAACAGGTCTGCGAGCGCCTCACGCGCGGGCGTGGCCGGCGACGTACCCCCCACGCCCAGTTCCACGACCGGTGGCAGGCCCGGGCGGGCGTCATCGGCCGCCAAGGCGGCCGGCGTGAGCAGGCCGATCGTCAGCGCCCCGCTCACCCACGCGCTGATACGCCGGGTCTGCGGCATCGTCGTTATTTGTAGACGATCTCAGCGCGCCGGTTCTGACGCCAGCAGGATTCATTATGCTCCTGGCACAGCGGTTTCTCTTCGCCATAGGCAACCGTCTTGATACGGTTGCCGGCTACGCCCAGCACCTTCATCATCTTCTCGACAGACTGCGCACGGCGCTCGCCCAGCGCCAGGTTGTACTCGCGGGTACCGCGCTCGTCACAATTGCCCTCGAGTGCCAGTTTGATCTGGGGATTAGACACCAGATGGGCGGCATGCGCCTCGATAATGGCGCGCGCTTCATCATCGATGGCGCTGCTGTCAAAGGCGAAGTGGACGCGACGCTGGGCCAACAGCTCGGCACGTTTCTGCTTTTCCCGATCGGACAGTGCGGCACCCGAAGTACCGGACGCGCCAGTCGCCGACGAGGTCGCTGCCGAAGCGCCTTGATCTTCCGACGTTCCGGATTTGACAGCTTGTTCACCGGCACAGCCAGCAAGCACAAAAGCCACGATCAGCGATGCGACGAGATGTTTCCTATTTTCCATATTTCACTCCTTAAATAAAATATTAATATTGCAGTTCACGTTTATAAGGCGACCAGGCGGGCTCACGAATATCGCCCTCCTCAAATTTTAACAACTGACGTACACGCCCGTCAGCGGAAACCGAGGCCAGCACGCCCCGGCCACGCACCTCGGTGGCATACATAATCATACGCCCATTGGGCGCAAAACTGGGAGATTCATCGAGCGATGTTTCGGTCAATATCTGCGTCGTCTTGTTATCCAGGCGCATGATCGCGATCCGAAACCCACCCTGCTGGCGGCTAACGAAGGTTATAGACTTGCCGTCCGCCGCATAGGAAGCGCGCGCGTTGTAATCTCCTTCGAAAGTGAGGCGTTCGGCCGCGCCCCCGGAACCGCTCATACGGTAGATCTGCGGCGTACCGGCGCGGTCGGAGGTGAAAATGATCTGGCTCCCGTCCGGCGACCAGGAGGGCTCGGTATCGATGGCGGGATCATGGGTCAGCCGCTTAAGCTCGTGGGTTTTCAGCAGCAAGGTATAAATCTCGGCATTGCCGTCGCGCGACAGCGTCAGTGCCAGGCGGGTGCCGTCCGGCGACCAGGCGGGGGCACTGTTGATGCCGGTAAATTCGGCAATCAATTCACGCCGGCCGGCGGTCACGCTCTGGAGATACACCTTGGACCGTTTGTCCTCAAAAGAGACATAGGCCAGGCGGTTGCCATCCGGCGACCAGGCGGGCGACATCAGCGGTTCGGTGGAACGCACCACCGTCTGGGAATTGACGCCGTCGGAATCCGACACTTGCAGCTTAAAGACCGGCATCACCCCCGACGGTTCCTCGCGCGTAATGTAGGCGATACGCGTGCTGAACGCGCCGGGTTCGCCGGTGATTTTTTCATAGATGATATCGCTGATCTGATGCGCCACCGAGCGCAGCATGTCAGTGCCGATGGTATAACGAAAGCCGGCGATCTGGGACTCCTTATATATGTCATACAACCGGAATTGCACCTGAAACTTGCCCGGCGCGAGCTGACGCACGCTGCCGATCACCAGCGCTTCGGCCTTGAGGATGCGCCAGTCCTTGAATACGATTTCCTTATCTTCGTGCGGCATGGAAATAAAATCTTTGCGCGGCATCACGGCAAACCGGCCGCTACGCGCCAGGTCCGCCTCGATCACGTCGGACACGATCTGCGGCGGCTTGCCGGCGCCTTCCCAGCTGAACGGCACGATGGCGATGGGCGTGCCGACATCCACCCCGCGCGTGATCTCGATGGTCAAGACCGCGTGTCCTGCGGGCGCGAGCAGCAAGTTAATAGAAAAAATCAGTAAGAGCAGACTAAGCTGCTTCAGTGCCATGCGACCGCTCCGCTTATATTCCTTGCCGCTTAACAAAGTTATTACTCCTCGGGATTAAACAAAAACTTGATCTCACGGAAATTATCGAACAATGTCGGGTCCTCCGGCAACGGTAACGGCGCGGCCTTGTACACCGCATATTCCACCGAGCGGTCAAACAGCGCATTTCCGCTGGAACGCACGACGGTGACCGAGAGCACCTCGCCGCCCTGAGTCAGCCGCACCAGCACATCGCATGTCAAGCCCTTTGACACGCCCACGGGCCGGTTCCAGCTGCGCGTGACCCGCTGTTTGATCAGGTACCGGTACTTATCGATCTCGGTGCCGGCGCGCGCCGCGCGCGCCGCCGCCTGACGTGCTTTTTCCTCCGCGGCCAACTGTTCCTGCAACGATTGTTCGGCGGATTTCTGACGCCGCTTTGTTTCATCCTTGCGTTCCTGCTCGGCGGCGCGTTTCTGCTTTTCCTTCTCCTCGACTGCTTTTTTCTTGTGCTCCACCGCCTGACGCAGACGTTCTTCCTCCTGCGTTTTTTTCAGCTCGGCCTCACGCCGCTTTTCCGCTTCCGCCTTATCGCGCGCCTCTTGCTCCTGTTGCGCGCGCATGTCCGCCGCATCGGGCTTGCGGTCGGGCGGTTCCGACACCACCACCGCCTGCACCACTTTGTCGGTGGCGGGCGCCATGGACCAGCGAAACCCGATAACGGCGAGCCCGATCACCAGCGCGTGCACCAGCACGGCATATACGATGGCCCGGATTCGCCCCGGATTGTAACGTAACTTGGTCGGCAGCACGTTATGGCTTTCTCGGCGGTTCGGTAAGCAACCCCACGCTCGGCGCGCCGGCCGTCTGCAACAGCGTCATCGCTTTCACGACTTCACCGTAATTCGCCTGGCGGTCACCGCGGATCAGCACCGGCGTCTGCGGCCGCAGGCGCAGAATGGCCGCCACTTTCTTGCGCAACTCCTCGGACGAGAGACGCCGGTCATCGAGGAAATATCGGCCTTCACGATCGACCGTCACCACGAGTGTTTCACGGTCCTGGGATTCCACCGGGCGCGCCGCAGCCTGCGGCAAATCCACCTGCACGCCTTGTGAAAGCAGCGGCGCGGTAATCATGAAAATCACGAGCAGTACCAGCATCACGTCGATGTACGGCACGACGTTGATCTCGCTCATCAGCTTCTTGTGGCGCTTGCGGTAGGGCTCCACGTCTAGGCCCTCGAAGCAAACGCCTGGCGCTGGAGAATGCTCGCGAATTCCTCCATGAAGATTTCGTAGCGCGTCACCAGCCGCACGACATTATTGGAATAACGGTTATAGGCAATGACCGCCGGGATCGCGGCAAACAGGCCGATGGCCGTGGCGATCAGGGCCTCGGCGATGCCCGGGGCGACGTGCGCGATGGTGGCTTGTTGCACCAAGCCGAGCGCGCGAAACGAATTCATGATCCCCCAGACCGTTCCGAACAATCCGACATAGGGGCTAGTCGAGCCCACCGTGGCGAGAAACGAAAGATGCGTCTCCAGAAAATCGATCTCGCGCGACAGCGCCACGCGCATGGCACGCTGTACGCCTTCGAGCATATCCATGGGCTTGATGTTCGCCTGCTGTTCGAGACGCTTGTATTCGCGGAACCCCTCGACAAAGATGCTGGCCATGCCGCCGCGATGGGTGTCATCGCGCGATTGCTCGGTAAACATCTGGTTGAGATTCGCGCCGGACCAGAATTTGGCTTCGAAGCGGTCGGCCACAAGATTGGCGCTCTTCATTGCGAACCATTTGCGGAAGATCATGGTCCAGGAAACCACCGACGCGGCCAGCAGCAGCAGTATCACCAACTGCACCGGCAGCGAGGCGTGCTGAATCAAGGACCATAACGCGATGCCCTCGGTCGTGGTCACATTCACGGTGCACCCCCGGCGCGCAGCTGCGTCCTCAGGCGCTCCGGAATCGGACGGGGAACGAAGCTGGTGGCATCGAGGCAGGCCACCTTCACTTCACCCGCGCACAGCGTGCGACTCGCGCGCCGTATTTCCTGCATGAAGGTAATGCTGGCATGGCCGCATTTGACAATCTGCACGGTCGCTTGCAGCAGGTCATTGAAACGGGCGGGTTGGAGAAAGTCGAGCCGGGCGGAGCGCACGGCAAATAAGACGCCATCGCGGCGCGAAAGTTCATCCTGCTCAAAGCCCAGGGCGCGCAGCCATTCGGTGCGTGCCCGTTCCATGAATTTGAGGTAATTGGCGTAATAGACCACGTTGCCGGTGTCCGTATCCTCGTAATACACGCGTATAGGAATCGAAAAAACAGAATCCATATTAGTTTTCACCGCAAAGACACGAAGAACGCAAAGAAAAGATTTTTGACCGGAAAACCTTTGCGCACTTTGCGCCTTTGCGGTAAACGATATTATTCATTCCCAAAAATATCGCGCTGCGGACGTTCTGCAGTCGCTGGTGCATTGAGGCCAAAATGCTTCCACGCCGTGGCGGTGGCCATGCGCCCGCGCGGTGTACGCATAAGAAAGCCCTGCTGAATCAGGAACGGTTCAATCACGTCTTCAATAGTATCACGCTCTTCGCCGATGGCGGCCGCGAGATTATCGACACCCACCGGGCCGCCGGAAAATTTTTCGATAATGGTCAGCAGCAGCTTGCGGTCGAGCATGTCAAAACCGCACTGGTCCACTTCTAGCATGTTCAGCGCCAATTCGGCGATGTCGCCCGTCAGCCGTCCGTCGCCTTTGATCTGGGCAAAATCACGCGAGCGCCGCAACAGGCGGTTCACAATACGCGGCGTGCCGCGCGAGCGGCGCGCGATCGCGGTCACGGCCTCGGGCTCGATGCGCACGTCCAGTATGCCGGCGGAGCGCGCGACAATCCGGGCCAGTTCCTCCGGATTGTAAAATTCCAGGCGCTGCACAATGCCGAAACGGTCGCGCAGCGGCGAGGTCAGGAGCCCGGCCCGGGTGGTCGCGCCCACGAGCGTGAACGGCGGCAGGTCGAGCTTGATGGAGCGCGCCGCCGGACCTTCGCCGATGAGAATATCGAGCTGATAATCCTCCATCGCCGGATAAAGAATTTCCTCGACGATGGGGCTCAGGCGGTGGATCTCGTCGATGAACAGCACGTCCTTGGGCTGCAGGTTGGTCAACAACGCCGCCAGGTCGCCGGGGCGTTCCAGCACCGGCCCCGAAGTCTGGCGCAGACCCACGCCCATTTCATTGGCGATGATGTGGGCCAGCGTGGTCTTGCCCAGGCCCGGCGGGCCGAACAACAGCACGTGATCCAGCGCCTCGTGACGCCCACGGGCGGCGGCGATGAAAATCTCCATCTGCCGCCGGATGGGTTCCTGTCCGACGTATTCCGCCAGGCGCGCCGGACGCAGCCGGCGCATATCGACGGTTTCGTCTAAAGCCTCTACCGCGTGCGCGGATACCAGTCGGTCGGTTTCGATCATAATGATAGATGTTCTCCAACTCCCCCTCTCCCGCAAAGCGGGAGAGGGATGGGAAGAGGGTACCTTATTTTATACTGCCATGCCCTTAAGTGCCTGACGAATGATTTCTTCCGCCCCCAAACCCTGGGTGGAGACACTACGCACGGCGCGGCTTGCTTCGTTGGGTTTATAGCCGAGCGATACCAGGGCACTCACCGCCTCGCTCACCGGATCGCCCGGTGCCAGCGGGACGGCTTGCGCCGTGGCGGCGCCCGGCATGGGAATGTCCTTGGGCAACTTGTCGCGCAGTTCGATCACCAGGCGTTCGGCGGTTTTACGACCGATGCCCGGGACCTTGGTCAAGCGCGCGATATCCTCATCGACCACGCAGCGGCTGAATTCAGCATCCGACAGCCCCGAGAGCACGGCCAGCGCCACGCGCGGACCCACGCCATTGACCTTGAGCAGTTCGCGAAACAAGCGCCGCTGCGACTCGCGCACGAATCCATAAAGCAGATGGGCATCCTGGCGCACCACCAGATGGGTATAGAGCGTCACCGGTTCACCCACCGCCGGAAGATCATAGAAGGTGGTCATCGGCGCTTCCAGTTCGTAGCCGACACCGCCGACATCCACCAGCAGCGCCGGCGGCTCTTTGCGCAGCAACACGCCGTGCAACCATCCGATCACAGGACCAGCCTCATTCCGCGCCGGCCGGCGGGACGCTTGGGCAACGTGCGCAATCCCACGGCGTGATGGGCATGACAGATCGCGCAGGCCAGCGCATCGGCGGCATCGGCCGGCGGCACGGCGTTCAGTCCGAGCAGCGCTTTCACCATATGTTGCACCTGCTGCTTGCCGGCATGTCCCTTGCCCACGGTGGCGCGCTTGATCTGCAGTGCGCTGTATTCGGTAATCTCGAGCGCCTGATTGGCACCGGCGAGAATGGCCGCGCCGCGCGCCTGCCCGAGCTTAAGCGCGGAATCGGCATTCTTCGCCATGAATACCTTTTCGATCGCCAGCATCGTCGGCTGATAAGTCTTGATGATTTGAGATACCCCGTCATACACCGTCTTCAGTTTGTCGGCGAGTTTCCCTTGCGCGACACGCACACAGCCGCTGGCAACATATTCAATGCGACCGTTACTTAATACCTGCACCACGCCGAAACCGGTAACACGCGAACCGGGATCGATTCCTAATATTCGCATCAGCGAACAAACTCTCCCTCTCCCGCGCCAGCGGGAGGTGAGGCGGGGGTAATCGCGGATGTCCAGTGGACATCCGCGCCGCCGAACGGGCGCGCACGATTCTCGTGCGCCCCGGCGGGAACAGAAAGGGGTGAGGGCAACCTTTTGTGTCTACGCATCAGCTGGCCTGCTTGAGTAATTCTTCAGGAAAGTCCGCGTTAGAGTAAACACTCTGCACGTCATCCAGATCCTCCAAGACCTCCAGCAGCTGGAGCAGTTTCTCGGCGTCCTCACCGCTCACCGGCGCGGGGGTCGAGGCGCGTTGCTGAATCTCGGCGTGCTCGGGCTTTAAACTAACCTTGATCATGGTCTCGACCACCGCCTCGAAATCCTCCGGCGCGGTCAGCACTTCAATGGCGCCATCGGAATCGGTCGCCACGTCCACGGCGCCGGCAGCCAGCGCCGCCGCCATCACCTGGTCTTCACTGAGGCCGGAAGGATAACTCAGCACGCCGGCGCGCTTGAACAGAAAGGCCACCGAGCCATCCTGGCCCAGATTCCCCCCGTGCTTGGCAAAGGCGTGGCGCACCTCGCCCACCGTGCGCGTGCGGTTATCGGTGGTGCATTCGACCATCACCGCCACCCCGCCCGGCCCGTAGCCTTCATAATGCACTTCTTCGTAATGCGCGCCCTCGAGTTCGCCGGTGCCGCGCTGGATAGCCCGCTGGACCGTGTCCCGGGTCATGTTCCGATCCAAAGCCTTGTCGATGGCGGTGCGCAGACGCGGATTGAGTTTCGGATCGCCGCCACCGCCCGCGCGCGCGGCGATAGTGATCTCGCGGATCAGCTTGGTGAAAATCTTGCCCCGTCGGGCGTCCTGCACGCCCTTGCGGTGGCGGATATTGGCCCATTTCGAGTGGCCGGCCATGTGGAATTCCGTAATGGTTAAGGTATCAACCGCCAGCAGCGGTGCGCCCAGTGTAACACTGCGCCCAAGCTTCCCCCAACCGCACAGGCGTGCCACTACCGGCCTCAGCGGTCGAAATGTCCGGTCTTCAAAAACGCATTAACCTGGCGCGCCACGGCGCGTGAAAACAACATTCCCGTATGCGAGGCCGGCAACACTATATAGTCACGCGCGCCAGCCAGGGAGCTTTCTTCCACGGACACAAGACCATCGTTCGGGGAAACCAGGGGACGATACAGTATCCGACCAAAACCAATCGATCTATTGCCGCTGATGGCCCCGATCTCACGTGTGGGTAGCGGCCAGCCTTGAGGTAAACCGTCCAGAAGATTCGTCATACCTTTCCCCATGGCCCAGCGCCAGAAAGCATATTGGCGGAGATGCTTCGCGACCTGGCTGCCGCCATGCGGTGTACCGAGCGTTACAATGCGCCCCGGCTTGTGCGGCGGATAGTAATGAAACAGCGCGCGGATCAGGATGCCACCGAGACTATGTCCCACGAGATGTACGATATCGGCGTCGAGCGTATCGAGGAAGCGCGCCAGCCGCGCGGCATTCACGCGCAGATCGGCGCGGACGGAAGGATACGAAAACAAATGAACGCTAAAACCCAAACGCCGCAAGCGGCGCGCCAGAAAAACTAAAATAAAGCCTGATAACCACAGGCCATGAATCAGCACCACAGATTCTTTAGAAACAGGTTTCAATCTTTCTTTCGTAGGGTGTGCAAAAGCGAAGCGTTGCGCACCGTTAGTGTGTTCGGTGCGCTTCGCTTTCGCTCAGCACACCCTACCTTGAACTGGCAGCTGCTGTTATGGCTACACATCGAACATGCGAAAGTTGCCCTCACCCCTTACCCTCTCCCGCTTCGCGAGAGAGGGGGAGTAGGTGTTATTACTTTAAGAATTGCGTCGCGGTTGGTCCACGAGGCAACTTTCGCCGCCGCCTCATCGAAGGAGTACCAGCCATATGCGGAGTGTTCGGCAGGATTAAAAGTAATCTCTCTTTCGGCGGGGAGCGCAAGAAAATACACGTGCTCGGTGTTCTCGTTCACCTCGGGCGCATAGCGGTGGCGCCATTGCGGCAGAATCGCGTAGCGCTGGGTCAGGCCCGCGTCCTGCAGACCCGTCGCCTCAAGTCCCGTTTCCTCCTGGAGTTCGCGCACCGCCGCCTGTCGGGGAGCGGCTTCCTCCCATAACAGGCTGCCGGTCACGGACTGCCAGAAATCCGGATCGTCGGCGCGCCGCAGCAGCAGCACTTCTCCGGTCAAGGTATAGACGACGACCAGTACCGATTCGGGTCGCTTAAACTTTTTCGTCGGCGGCAACTCCAATGTAGCCCTGCTGCGCTCGTCTCGTCATTAAGAAACTGTCTCGCCGGGCGTCTTCTCCGGAGGCTTGCGCAACTTGATATGCAGCTCGCGCAATTGGGTTTCGTCCACGACGCTGGGTGCGTCGGTCATCAGGCATGACGCCTTCTGCGTCTTGGGAAAGGCGATCACGTCGCGTATCGAATCCACGCCGCTCATGAGCGCGCAGAGGCGATCGAGCCCGAAGGCGATACCGCCGTGGGGCGGTGCGCCGTATCGGAGCGCATCGAGCAGAAATCCGAACTTGGCGCGCGCCTCTTCCGGACCTATCCCGAGCGCCGCGAATACTTTTTCCTGCACGTCCGCGCGATGGATGCGGATCGAGCCGCCGCCAATCTCGGAGCCGTTCAGCACCACGTCGTAGGCACGCGCCTTGACGTTCGCGGGATCGAGGTCCACGCGCTCGAGGTCTTCGGTCTTGGGCGAGGTGAACGGATGGTGCAAGGCCACCCAACGCTTGGCATCAGCGTCATAGTCGAACATCGGAAAATCCACGATCCACAGGATTTTCCAGCCCGGCTGCTTGAGCCCGAGATCGTCGCCGAGCTTCATGCGCAAGGCCCCGAGCGCGTCGTTCACGATCTTGGCGTTATCCGCGCCGAAGAAAATAAGGTCTCCGGTTTGCGCGCCGGTGCGGGTCATGATGCCGGCGATGACGTCGTCCGGGAGAAACTTGAGGATCGGCGATTGCAGGCCGTCGCGGCCCTTGGCCACGTCATTGACCTTGATATAGGCCAGCCCCTTGGCGCCATACAGGGCGACAAAGGCGGTGTAGCCGTCGATCTGGCTGCGCGGCAACTCACCGCCCTTGGGCACGCGCAGCGCCGCCACGCGGCCATTGGGATTGTTCGCCGGACCGGCGAACACCTTGAACTCGACCTGCTTCATCAGATCGCCGACATCGACCAATTCGAGCGGCACGCGCAGGTCGGGGCGATCCGTGCCGAAACGACGCACGGCCTCGTCGTAGCTCATGCGCGCAAAGGGTTTCGGCAATTCCGCGTCGAGCGTGTCCTTGAACAATGTGCGCAGCATCTCTTCCATCAGGCCCATTATGCCGTCTTCGTCGAGGAATGAGGTTTCGATATCGAGCTGGGTGAATTCCGGCTGGCGGTCGGCGCGTAGATCCTCGTCACGAAAACAGCGTGTGATCTGGAAGTAGCGCTCGAATCCCGCCACCATCAGCAGCTGTTTGAACAACTGCGGCGACTGCGGCAGGGCGAAGAAATGCCCGGGATGCGTGCGCGAGGGGACAAGATAATCACGCGCCCCTTCGGGCGTGGACTTGGTGAGCATCGGGGTTTCGATCTCGGTAAAGTCGCGATCCTCGAGATACCGGCGCAGCGTCCGCGTTACTTTGTGGCGCAGACGAATATTTTTCTGCATGCTGTCGCGGCGCAGATCGAGGTAGCGGTATTTGAGCCGCACCGGCTCGGACAGCTCGGCTTCATCCAGCTGAAACGGCAATGCGTCGGCCCGATTGAGCACCTCGATGTCGTCGGCGACGACCTCCACCTTGCCGGTGCGCAAATGCGGATTCTCCGTGCCGGTGGGCCGGGCCCGGACGGTTCCCTGGATACGCAGCACGAATTCCATGCGCACCGATTCGGCCGTGGTAAAAGCCGGCTTCCGTTCCGGATCGAAGACGGTCTGCGCCACGCCGGCGCGATCGCGCAGATCGATAAAAATCACGCCGCCGTGATCGCGTCGGCTGTGCGCCCAGCCGCACAGGGTAACGCGCTGACCAATGAGAGATTCGTTGAGTTCGCCGCAATAATGACTGCGCATGCTTAACCTGGATTATGTTATTTGAAAGTTAGATCAGGAGTGCCGGGTCGCGTGCTGATCGATGATCTTGCCTTTCCGGTGCTCCGGGACGACCACGCCGACTGACAGCAGCAACTTGAGGCCGTCGTCCACGCTCATGTCGAGTTCAATCACGTCTTCCTGCGGCACCATGAGAAAAAACCCGGAGGTGGGGTTCGGTGTGGTAGGAATGAAAATATTCGCGATATCCCGCCCGGTCTTGTTCCGAATCTCCTCCGCGCCGGAACCGGTCTGAAACGCCAACGACCACATTCCCGGGCGCGGATATTCCACCAGCACCACTTTGCGAAAAGATTTACCGGAAGAAAACATGCTTTCGGTCACCTGCTTGACCGCCGCATAGATCGAGCGCACCAGGGGGATACGCTGCAGAATCCGCTCACCGATGGTATACAGCTGCATGCCGAAGAGGTTCGTGACGACCACACCGGTCACCAGTACGATAATGGTCGTTAACACCACTCCCAGCCCCGGGATCCGAAAACCGAGGAGATGCTCGGGCTGGACGATTTCCGGCAGCAGCAGCAAAGTCTGGTCAATCAGATCGACCAGAAACGTGACAATCAGCAGCGTGACCCCGAGCGGGACCCAGACCAGCAGGCCGGCCACCAGGTAACGACGCAGGGCTCCCATCATGTTTCAGTGCGCGCAACCGCAGCTGCCGCCGCCGCCGCAGCCATCGGCCTTTTTCTTCGGGGGCGTTGTGTCGGAGGAATCGGACGGGTTTTCCTTCTTCTGACCGTCCTTCTTTTGGCCGCCACCCTTGAAATCCGTGGCGTACCAGCCCGTGCCCTTAAGCTGAAAGCCGGCCGCGGAAATCAGTTTCTTGAGCTCGGATTGGCCGCAGCTGGGGCAGTCCTTGAGCACGGGATCGCTCATTTTCTGTATGGCCTCGAACCGGTGACCACAGCTTCCGCACTCGTATTCATATATCGGCATACGAAACCTCCTGAAAAAAAACAACACGCCCCCAAAGTATGGGGGCGAGGAAAGAGGCAAACAAGCGGCATTATAGCCGGATGATCGCTGTAACGCATTATTTTTAAAGCATTGTCTCCCCCGTCCGGCGTCGACCCGGCGCCAGTGTGCGGCGTACGAGTATTGGCGAGCAAGGGGGCATAGGGCGGTCATCCGGACCGCACGCCAACATCAGACTCACCCTGCCACCGGGTTGGAGGGTCGTGACAAGATCGTTCGAAGGAAGAACGACATTAAAATGGTTTTTTGTTTTACAGGCAGGTATTCACGGGTCACTCCGGCCTTGGAACAGAAAAACCGGGAACCTGCAAATTTAAGGGGGAAATGCGATTTCACTCTTCTATCGTCCCGGTTTTTCCGCTAAATTATGCGCGTTTCATGGAAACCCCTAACCCAACCTTCCATTCAGGAGCATTACATGGCAAATAACAAACCGGGAAAGAAACCGACGACGAAGTCAGAGATCTACGCCCACATCGCTGAGAAAACCAACCTCAAGCGGAAGGACGTCGTTGCCGTTTTCGATACATTGACCAGCCTCATCGAACGCGACCTGAAAAAGGGTCCAGGAATCTTCAATCTCGTCGGCATGATGAAGATAAAGATGGTCTACAAACCCGCGGCACCGGCACGCAAAGGCATCAACCCGTTTACCAAGGAAGAGGTGATCTTCAAGGCCAAGCCGGCACGTAATGTCGTCAAGTGCCAGCCGTTAAAAATGCTGAAGGATATGGTGTAAGCGGAATTCAGCTTACCTGGCTAAGGCCCACTGGCTGTGCGCCGAGGGTGAGACGGATAGGCGGCAACGATTCAGTGCATCGTTGCCTCGTCGAAGGGGCAGGCCAAGGAGGGCCTGCCCTCAGGCCTTTGGCAATACCGGTTAACCAGCGCGGATAACCGCGCGGTCGTTAACCGTCATGGCGCGAAAACCGCCGTGCTGTTCTTTCTGGATAAACAGCAGGGAGGCGTTGGTTACTCTTCCTCGTCGTCCGGATCATCGTCGTCGTCATCCTCGTCCAGATCGTCTTCGTCGTCAGGGGTGCCGGCACCATCGGGCTTTTCAGGCTCCTCCTCCTCTTCTTCTTCAGCGCTTTCCAATCGCTCCAGGTCCAAGCCGTACCAGTCATCCAGGTCGATCTCATCGGAGGTACTGTCGGCGTAGCGGATTTCGATGGTGCCGTCGTTTTCGTCGAAGGAAACAACTTCAAACGTACGGTCATCCTCATCCTCATAAAAGGCGCCGACCACCGGCTCTTCGTACATAGGCATCATCCACCTCCCGCAAAAATCTCGCTCATCTGTAACGATTATATATAGACGGCATTTTGAACTCTGCCACTCTATTTCCAGCGGCCCTTTCCTCGCCGCTTGTTCCGCACTATGCTTTCCCCCTCGCGGGGTATTTCGGCGCTGGTTTTTCAGGGCTCCAGAGAGGAAATGATATGTCGGCAGAATGCCTGTTTTGCAAAATGGTGTCAGGGAAGATAAAACCCAACACGGTATACGAAGACAGCGATGTGCTGGCATTCAGGGACATCAACCCCCAGGCCCCGGTGCATATTCTGGTGATCCCCAAAAAGCACATTGCCACGCTGAACGACCTGAATCAGCGGGACGAGGATCTGGTTGGAAAATTGATAACGACGGCCGCCCGGATCGCCAAAGAATCGGGTGTCGCCGAGTCAGGATACCGCACCGTGATGAACTGCAATGCCGATGCCGGTCAATCCGTATTTCACGTCCACCTGCACTTGCTCGGCGGACGCGTCATGCGTTGGCCGCCGGGCTAGGGCGTGATCCGTGAATCGTGAGCCGTGAGTCGTAATGCGTAACGATTCACGACTTACGACTCACGATTTACGATTTCAGAACGGGATATCGTCGTCAAAATCACCCGCCGCTGCCGTAGTGGTGCTGGCCTTTTTAACACCAGCAGTACCGGCATTTTCCGCGGCCGGCTGATCCTGATTGAAGTTATCGCCGCTCGGGACACCGGCGCCGCCGCGCGAGCCCAGCATCTGCATGTCGTTGGCGACAATTTCGGTGGTATAGCGATCATGCCCATCCTTGTCCTGCCACTTGCGTGTCTGCAAGCGACCTTCAACATATATCTGTGCGCCCTTCTTCAGATATTCACCGGCGATTTCCGCCAGCCGTCCGAAAAACACGACGCGATGCCATTCGGTTTTCTCCTGCTTTTCGCCGCTGGTCTTGTCCTTCCAGGATTCCGACGTCGCCAGCGTGACATTCGCCACCGCCTGGCCATTAGGGGAATAACGAACTTCGGGGTCACGACCCAGATTACCTACCAGAATTGCCTTGTTTACACCGCGTGCCATGTTCGATTCTCCAAAGGTTGTTCACAGAGCCCTGTGCGATAAAAATAAAACTATTCTCCGTGAAGTTTAGGGTGCGCTCATCATAGCCAGATTCTGACAGCGGTACAATTCTCCCGGAAGAGCCTCTGACAAAATGAAATAGACAGGATTAACAGGATTTTTCAGGATTGACAGGATTAAGGATTTTAGCGGGAAAATCCTGTCAATCCTGTTTTTAATCCTGTTAATCCTGTCTATTTTTTCTTTTTTAGAATAGCCCGGTCAGACCGCGGGTAACAGCTTGCGCAACGCCTGTTCGTCCAGCCGGCGACCGTCCACCTTAAGATAGGCCACGTTCTCCTCGGCAATCACCTTGGCTTCGGTCACGCCGCGCACGCCCGCAAGTTTTTCTTCCAGACGGCGCGCCTCCGCCGCACTCAATTTACGGACATGGAACATCAGGTTTTTCACCGCCGCCAGGGGTTGCATGCGCAAGGCTAGCAACAGCCAGACGCCGATGAGTCCGGCGCCGAACATGAATACCGCGGACGCACCAAAATAAGTTGACAACAGGCCGCCCATGGCGCCGCCCACAAAAAAGCCCAGGGACTGGAAGGTGTTATATACACCGATGGCCGTTCCCTTGGATCCCGCGGGCGCGATTTTTGAAATGATCGAAGGCAGGCTCGCTTCCAGAATGTTGAACGCCACGAAATAAACCGACAACGCGATAAGGATGCCCCAGAAATGCTGGATCGCCGTGACGAAGGCGATCTGCGCCACCAGCATCAGCGCCACGGAACCGATGAAGACCTCCTTCAGCCTGCCTTTTTTCTCGCCGTAGATGATCGGTGGCACCATGAACAGGAACGAGATGATCATCACCGGCAGATATACCTGCCAATGGTGATTGGCGTCGATACCGCCGGTCTGCTTGAGCGCGAACGGCAGCACCACGAACATCGCCATCTGTACGGCGTGCAGGGCAAAGATTCCAAAATTGAGACGGACCAGTTCGCGGTTACGCAACACGTCGCGCAGTTTCGCCGGCGCCGCTTCGGCGTCGGAGTGGAAGTGACTGTGACGCGGGTCCGGTACCGCGGTCTTGACCACGACGATAGCCAACAGCGCCAGCACACCGGTCATGGCGAAGATTCCCGGTATGTTGATCAGGTGATACAGCGCCGGTCCCAGGACAAGCGACAACGCGAACGTCAGGCCAATGGTCATGCCGATCATGGCCATGGCCTTGGTGCGGTGCTCCTCGCGCGTGAGGTCCGCGAGCAAGGCGGTCACCGCCGCGGAAATGGCGCCAGCCCCCTGGATGGCGCGACCGATAATGACCATATATATGTCATCAGCGGAAGCGGCGATAAAGCTGCCCAGGGCAAACAGCAGCAGGCCGAAATAGATGACACGCTTGCGCCCGAAATGATCCGAGGCCATGCCGAACGGCAATTGCAGGATCGCCTGGGTGAGGCCATACATACCGAGCGCGATACCGATCAGGATATGGCTCTGCCCGCCGGGCAGATGCTCGGCATACACGGCAAATACCGGCAGGATCAGGAACATGCCCAGCATCCGCAGGCCGTAGATGCTGGCCAGCCCGATACTCGCTCGCAGTTCGAGGGGGGACATTCGTTCAGAAGGGAGCATTTTTTCTTAGGTTTTGTTGGGAAAATTCCGCGATTTGCGTATATTAGCAGATTGGCCATTTGACCTGCAGCTTCGGGAAGATTCCCCGGCCAGGCCGTCACACCGAGTCGAGCAACATGGAATTCATCCGCATCCGCGGCGCACGCACGCATAACCTCAAGAATATCGACGTCGACCTGCCGCGCGACAAGCTTATTGTCATCACCGGGCTGTCCGGCTCGGGCAAGTCCTCGCTCGCCTTCGACACGCTCTATGCCGAGGGCCAGCGTCGTTACGTCGAGTCGCTGTCGGCCTACGCGCGCCAGTTCCTGGCGCTCATGGAAAAACCGGACGTCGACCTGATCGAGGGCCTGAGCCCGGCGATTTCCATCGAACAGAAGTCGACCTCGCACAACCCGCGCTCGACGGTCGGCACGGTGACGGAGATTTACGACTATCTGCGCCTGCTGTACGCGCGCGTGGGCGAGCCGCGTTGCCCGGAGCACGGCGTGACGTTGTCCGCCCAGACGGTGAGCCAGATGGTGGATCACGTCATGCAGTTTCCCGAGGGCACCAAGCTCATGCTGCTCGCGCCCATGGTCGAGGCGCGCAAGGGCGAGCACGTGCACATCCTCGACCGGTTGCGCGCGCAGGGTTACATTCGCGCGCGCATCGATGGCACGGTGGTGTCGCTGGACGAAGCACCGGAGCTCCAGAAAAACACCAAGCACACTGTCGAAGCGGTGGTGGATCGCGTCGTGGTGCAACCGGGACAGGAACAGCGTCTGGCCGAATCCTTCGAAACCGCGGCCGGCCTGGGCGAGGGACTGGTGCGCACCGTGGCGCTGGACGACGACGGCCGCAGCACGCAGGAAATGGTTTTCTCGGCGCGCTATGCCTGCCCGCATTGCGGCTACAGCCTGTCCGAACTCGAACCACGGCTGTTTTCCTTCAACAACCCGGCCGGCGCCTGTCCGTCCTGCGACGGACTCGGCGTGCGCCAGTTCTTCGATCCCGCGCGCGTGGTCAGCGACGCCAGCCTGCCGCTGCCGGCCGGGGCGATTCGCGGCTGGGACCGGCGCAACGCCTTTTATTTCCAGATGCTGGAATCGCTGGCCAAGCATTACAAGTTCGATCTCGACAAACCGTTCGAGGAACTGCCGGAAAAAATCCGCGACGTGATCCTGCGCGGAAGCGGCGAGGAGGTCATCTCCTTCACTTATTTCGGCGAGCGCGGTCAACACTCGCGGCGCAAGCACGCCTTCGAGGGTGTGATCCCCAACATCGAACGGCGTTACCGCGAAACCGAGTCCAGCGGCGTGCGCGAGGAACTGGCGAAGTATCTCAGTCATCAGCCGTGCGAAACCTGCGGTGGATCGCGCCTGAAACTCGAGGCCCGGCATGTGTACCTCGAGAACCGGCCGCTGCACGCCATCACCCAGCTGCCGATCCGCGCGGCGCTGGATTTCTTCCGCACCCTGCGCCTCGAAGGCAGCCGCGGCGAAATTGCCGCCAAGATCGTCAAGGAAGTCGCCAACCGGCTCGGCTTTCTGGTCAGTGTCGGGCTGGATTACCTGACGCTCGCGCGCGCAGCGGAAACGCTGTCCGGCGGCGAGGCGCAGCGCATCCGCCTGGCCTCGCAGATCGGCGCGGGGCTGGTCGGCGTCATGTACGTGCTCGACGAGCCTTCCATCGGTTTGCATCAGCGCGACAACGCGCGCCTGCTCGACACCCTGCGGCGCCTGCGCGACCTGGGCAACACCGTGATCGTGGTGGAACACGACGAAGAGGCGATCCGTGCCGCGGATCATGTGCTGGACATCGGCCCCGGAGCGGGCGTGCACGGCGGCGAGGTCGTGGCGCAAGGAACGCCGGAGGACATCGTGCGTCATCCGCGCTCGGTGACCGGGGCCTTCCTGCGCGGCGAGCGGGAAATCACCGTCCCTCCCCAACGCACACCCAACGAGCCCGCGCGCCAGCTGGTGATTCGTGGCGCCACGGGCAATAACCTGAAAAACGTGGACGTGTCGATTCCGGTGGGGCTTTTCACCTGCGTCACCGGCGTGTCCGGCTCGGGCAAGTCCACGCTCATCAACGACACCCTCTATGCCTCGGTCGCTAAACACCTGTACGGGTCCGCGCTCGACCCCGCGCCCTGCCGCGCCATCGAGGGGCTCGAACAGTTCGACAAGATCGTGGATATCGATCAGGCGCCCATCGGGCGCACGCCGCGCTCCAACCCGGCGACCTATACCGGCCTGTTCACGCCGATCCGCGAACTGTTCGCCGCCACGCCCATGGCGCGCGAGCGCGGCTACGGTCCGGGGCGTTTTTCCTTCAACGTGCGCGGCGGGCGCTGCGAGGCCTGCCAGGGCGACGGCCTGATCAAGGTGGAGATGCACTTTCTGCCGGATATTTACGTGCCCTGCGACGTGTGCCGCAGCAAGCGCTACAACCGTGAAACCCTCGATATACGCTACAAGGACAAGACCATCGACGAGGTGCTGGCCATGACCGTGGAAGCGGCGGCGGGATTCTTCAGCGCCATCCCGGTGGTGAACCAGAAACTGCAGACACTACTGGACGTGGGCCTGTCCTACATCAAGCTGGGCCAGAGCGCCACCACGCTTTCGGGCGGCGAGGCGCAACGCATCAAGCTGGCGCGCGAGCTGTCCAAGCGCGACACCGGGCGCACCTTATATATCCTCGACGAGCCCACCACCGGCCTGCACTTTCACGACATCGAGCAACTGCTCACGGTACTCATGCGCCTGCGCGACCGCGGCAATACGGTGGTGGTGATCGAGCACAATCTCGACGTCATCAAGACCGCCGACTGGCTCATCGACCTCGGGCCCGAGGGCGGTGACGGCGGCGGAGAAATCCTGGCCGTGGGCACACCGGAGAACGTGGCGCAAAACCCGGGTTCGCACACCGGAGAGTTTTTGCAGCATGTGCTGGAACGTAATTCCAGCCTAAAACGCAAGGCCGGATAGGTGGGGACTTCTTTCCCATAACGATTGTGGTTGGCGTAAACTGCACACGTCGGGTATGTTTATAAAAACCTGCCCGGCAATTCGGGTACAACATTCAAATGTAGATATAATGTGACGGTGTCCAGCCATCGAACGCGAAGAACTTCTTAAACGCCTATCGATTAATCCGGGCGTCTGCTTCGGCAAACCCTGCATCCGCGGCACGCGCATCTGGGTGTCCCTTATCCTCGACAATCTCGCCGAGGGCATAACGGAAAAAGAATTGCTGGAGAATTACCCGGGTCTGACGCATGCGGACATCCTCGCCGCCATCGCCTATGGCGCGGAGATGTCGCGCTAGCGTTACATGCCGCTGCCGGTCGAAAAATCGGCGTGAAATTCAAGCTCGACGAGAATCTCGGGCTTACTATTGCCCGGGTGCTACGTGAGACCGGTCACGATGTTTCTACCATTTGTGGTGAGCTTGTCGAGCTACGAACGGACTTAATCGGTTTCGTAGGGTGCGCCTTGCACCACCAACAAATTGTCTCTCATGTAGGGTGGGCACCGCCCACCAATGGACAGCAATCGAAGCCATCTGTGGTGGGCAATGCCACCCTACAAAGGTTCGTAAGGGTTTTTTGAGATGGCTGCTACAAACTCAGGCCGCGCGACGCGCGGATTTTTTCGGCTTGTGTGCAGCTTTTTGGGCGCTTACGTAGGCGCGCAGCACGGCGTTGATGCGGGTCTGGTAACCGCGTCCATGGCGCTTGAACCAAGCCATCACGTCGGGGTCCACGCGCAGGGAGACCGGCACCTTGGGGCCCACCCGCACCATCCCCCGGATGAATTCTTCCGATAACTTGGGGATATCCGAGAAATCGATGTCCTCATCTTTCATGCGGCGCAGGCGCTCGACATTAGTGCGGTCGCGCATACGTCGGATCTGATCAAGAGTAAATGTCTTTACACTCATGACGGGTTGCCTTTCTGGCTGAGATGATACGGATGGTTTCGTCATCCGGCATGCTGAACACCACCACCGCGAAGACATCGCCCAGATCGTCTATGGCAACCAGCCGGTCCTCACCGTAATCCTCATGTTCATCAAGCCGTACCACCGTGAGACGGTCGAAGTGCCGAACCACACGCACGAAATCAATTCCGTGCTTTTTCAGGTTTGCCCGGCGCTTCTTCTCGTCCCACGCAAATTTTATTATAAGCGATTGTATAGACAAAAGTCATTCCGGTGTATAGACGCCCGCAAGAGCACAAACGCGCGCTCATCGAAACGTGCTCGTCACCAGAGCCGGTAGAATGGGTCCCTTTATCATAACCACCAGAAGCGCGGTATTGTCCTCAAACGCAGGGCCGAATAACGGATTTGAACCACTCCGGATTCATCAAGCCGCCGAGCCGAACGATTGAGCGTACTTGGGGAATTCCTGAAGCACGTGCTGGAACGCGCCCCTAGCCTGAATCGCAAGGCCGGATAAGGGGCTCGCCCTGTGTGCGAATCTGTCTGTTGAACGAATACTGTACCGTTTCGTCCGCGTGACTTATTATTATGGCTAGCCTCCCGATTTCAGCCTAATAACCAATCCGTTCCGACGGTTTGCACGGAGATGCCATGAATCAACTACAAAGAATCACGCTTGATCCCACCATCATGGGCGGGAAACCCTGCATCCGCGGCATGCGTGTAACGGTGGGCACTATCGTCGGCTTGCTCGCCGCCGGACGTACGGAGGAGGAAATCCTGAAGGCTTATCCGTATCTCGAAAAAGAAGACCTGCGGGAGGCCTTGGCTTACGCGGCTTGGCGCGCGGAGGAAATTGAAGTCCCGCTCGGACGTGGATGAAAATCCTTATTGACATGAATCTCTCGCCCGTTTGGCGCGAGATTTTCGCCAAGCATAACTGGGAATCGGTGCATTGGTCTTCAGTAGGCAAACCCACCGCGCCAGACAAGACGATTTTGCAATACGCGAGAGACAACGGTTACGTCGTCCTCACCCACGATCTTGATTTCAGCGCCATCTTGGCTGCCACGGGAGCCAAAGCACCCCGCGTGATTCAAGTTCGGACACAAGATGTGCTCTCCGAACGCTTCGAAAAACTCGTCATCAACGCATTGCGCCAATTTGAATCCGTATTGGCTTCCGGTGCATTGGTAGTTATTGATGAAAGCCGGTCGAGGGCGCGCGTCTTGCCATTAACCTAAAAAGTCGCTAACAAAACAAATGTTCGGCCACTGACAACCATGACGATGATAATCTGATCTCCTATATATTCAGGCCGTTTCTGGAACGGCTTGCAAAGTAACGATCAACCCTGTTTCATAGCTCTCACAATAAGGAACAGGGGGGTCAAGGGATGGACCGCACCGAGCGCTTCTACAAAATCGAACGGATGCTGCGTAACCGGGACGTGGTGCCAATCCGGGATTTCCTGGATGAACTCGGCGTCTCGTCCGCCACCTTCAAGCGCGATATCGAATACCTGCGCGAACGGCTGAACGCGCCAATTCCCTGGGACCGCGAGCAGCGCGGCTACCGGCTCTACGAGTCCGATCCAAACAACCCGCGCCACGAGTTGCCTGGCCTGTGGTTCAACAGCTCCGAAATTCACGCCCTGCTCGCCTTCCACCACCTCCTCGACCGTCTTCAGCCCGGCCTGCTCACCCCGCACATCGCGCCCCTCAAAAAACGCATCCAGGCGCTCATCGAAAAAGACGATCGTTCTTTCGCCGAAGTCGCGCGGCGCATCCGCGTGCTGCCGCTGGCGGCGCGGCCTACCGAATCGCTCTGCTTCCAAACCATCGCGCATGCGCTGCTGGCACGCCGCCGCTTGCGTCTGAACTATTTCCATCGGGCACGAAATGAAGAAACCGCGCGCGAAGTCTCGCCCCAGCGATTAGCCCATTACCGCGACAACTGGTATCTCGATGCCTGGGACCACGGCAAGAACGCGCTGCGCACCTTTGCCGTGGATTCCATCCGCAATGCCGCGCTGCTAGATACAAAAGCACGCAACGTTCCGGATAAAATCCTCGACACCGAGTTGGGTAACGGCTACGGGATCTTCGCCGGGCGCAAAACCCAGACGGCCGTGCTGCGCTTCACGCCCGAGCGCGCCCGTTGGGTTGCAAGCGAACAGTGGCACCCCAAGCAGAAAGGCTACGACAAGAACGGCGCGTATATTCTCGAAGTGCCCTACTCCGACGACAGGGAATTGCTAATGGACATTCTTAAATATGGACCGGATGTCGAGGTCATCGCCCCAGCATCATTACGGCGCGCCACCATCAAGAGACTGCGCCTGGCGGCACAACGCTACAACAAGACGGAGAAACAGTAATGAGCAAAAGCAAAGCACCGATCTATCGAATCAAAGTCACGCTGCGGCATATCGCCCCGCCGGTCTGGCGGCGCATTGAAATACCCGCCGATATCAAGCTCGGCAAGCTACACGATGTTTTGCAGATGGCCATGGGCTGGACCGATTCGCACCTGCATGGCTTCCGCGTCGGACGCACCAGCTACGGCGTGCCCGACCCGAACTTCCCCGGCGACTTTAATAACGAGCGCAACGTGCGGCTCAATCAAATCGCGGATGAAGGCAACACCATTATTTACGACTACGACTTCGGCGACGGCTGGGAACACGATCTGAAAATCGAGAAGACCCTCCCGCCGGAACCCGGCGCCCATTACCCGCGCTGCATCAAGGGTAAGCGCGCCTGCCCGCCCGAGGACTGCGGCGGACCATGGGGCTACCAGAACCTGCTCGATGCGCTGAAAGACCCGAAGCACGAGAACCATGAGGAAATGCTTGAATGGTTCGGCGATGAACTCGATCCCGAGGCGTTCGACCTCGATGATATCAACGAAGCCTTGAAACATTTTCGATGAATTCTAAAGTTCAGGCGTAGATAGACAGCGCAAGCGCTTGTCGCGCAACGCGGTTCAGCTCCGTTCAGATTGCGCTTGCGGCGCATGAAGCACCGGCATCAGGCTCACGGGGTGAGCGAGTGACTGTGTCACAATAAGGGAAGTCCCATAGAAAAGTGGGTATCCCTATTTTTCCATTCGAGACAACGGAATATGCAAACTGCACAACGCGCGCTGCTGGTCTACATGCGGCACCTCTCGGAGGTGAATTGGTGCGCCGGCTGGTGCACAGGTCTTGAATTTATTCTGTGGGAATGGCTGCTGCGCCTGCGTGGTGGGACCAAACCCGCATCGAAGTTTGAACAAGCGAGCGTGCCGGACATCGAGGTGCT
>JAUSDQ010000216.1 GCA_030650525.1 Sulfuricaulis sp. | reverse complement strand
TAGGTGCCATTCGATTCCGACCCTATTTATCGGCGTTACAAGCGTCGCGTGCGCCGGATGTCCGCGAGCAAGCCGCGCGCGGCGGCTTCGATCATGTCCAGCATGCGATCGAAGCCGCTCGGTCCGCCATAATAGGGATCGGGCACTTCTTCCTCCGGCCGGTCGGCGGCAAACTCCAAGAAAAGTCGGATGCGCGTTTCATGGCCCGGCGGACAGATGTCGATCAGGTTTTCGAAATTCTCGCGGTCCATGGCCAGGACGTAATCGAATCTCTCGATATCCGCGGCGATGGCCTTGCGCCCGCTCAGGCCGCTGATGTCGATGCCGCGGCGCGCGCAGGCGGCCTGGGCGCGCTCATCCGGCGGCGCGCCGACGTGATAGGCATGGGTGCCGGCCGAATCGATTTCAAAGAGATGATCCAGTTTTTCATCCTGGACCAGTTTCCGGAAAACCCCTTCCGCCGTTGGCGAGCGGCAGATGTTACCGAGGCATACAAATAACACTCTTACCATGTTTCAACTCCGACAAAAGCAACCACATATATTCTTCGTAGGGTGGGCATTGCCCACCAATACGGCTTCGCTGACTGTCCGACGGTGGGCGGTGCCCACCCTACATTATTTATTTATCTGCGTTTATCCGCGGCTGAAAAATATTTCCGCACGCGATCGAGATCCTCCGGCGTGTCCACGCCGGCCTCGGGCATCGCGCGCGCCTCGTGCACGACGATGCGTTCGCCGTGCCATAAAACACGTAACTGTTCCAGTTGCTCGGCCTCCTCCGGCGGACAAGGCGGCCATGAGGCGTAGCGGCGTACGAAACCGGCGCGGTAGGCGTATAGACCGATGTGACGGTAGGCCTGGATCGCCGTGCCACTTTGCCCGGCCATGACTTCACGCGGCCAGGGAATGGCCGCGCGGCTGAAATAGAGCGCGTAACCTTTGGCATCGCATACGACCTTGACCACGTTGGGATTCACGAGCGATTCGCGGTCATGGATCGCATGACAGGCGGTGGCCACCATTGCATCCTTGTGCGCGGCAAGTTTGCCCGCGACTTCACGGATCAGTTCGGGCGGCATCAGCGGTTCGTCGCCCTGCAGGTTGACCACGATTTCGTCCGCGCCGATGGCCTGCTTCTCGATCACCTCGGCGAGCCGGTCGGTGCCGGTACGATGCTTTGGCGAGGTCATGCATACTCGCGCACCGAAACCCTCGGCGGCGGCACGGATGCGCTCGTCGTCGGTGGCGATGGTGATCGCGGTAGCGCCGGCTTGCGCGGCGCATTCGTGCACGCGCTGGATCAGCGGTTTGCCGGCGACGTCCGCGAGCGGTTTGCCCGGCAGGCGGGTCGAGTCATAACGCGCAGGAATGATGATGTGCATAGCTGAATTCAACAGGATTAACAGGATTTTTCAGGATTTACAGGATTACTTGAAATGTATTTTTGTTTTAATCTTGTTAATCCTGTGAATCCTGTCTATTTTATTTTGGCAGTTCTTCCTCGGCCACTTGACGCGCCTCGTCTTCCAGCATGACGGGGATATCGTCGCGGATGGGATAGGCCAACCGGTCGGCCTTGCAGACCAGTTCGGATTTTTTCTTGTCGTAGATCAGCGGTCCCTTGCATGCCGGACAGACGAGAATATCGAGCAGTTTTTTATCCAAGCAGTTTCTCCTTGAGCCGTCGCCAGACTTCATCCCCGACGCGCGCATCGGGCCGCGCCTCGATCGCCAGGTACCAGTAGTCATCGCCCGCAAACCGTTCGCATTTTACCGCATCTTTTTGCGTCATGATCACCGGAAGATTACCACTGAAACGGATATCCGCTGGCCGGAATCGGTAATGGTCGGGAAATGGATGTTCAATAACCTTCAACCCCAGTTTCCGCAGGTGGGAAAAGAAACGATCCGGGTGGCCGATACCGGCCAGTGCGTGCACCGTCTTGCCCGCGAATAATTCGATGGAACCGCGGATATCCGGTGCATTGACGCGGTACAGCCCGGTCTCCACCAATGTCATCGCGAGCTCTCCCGGCGGCGCCACACCGTTGATAATGCACAGGGAGACATCGCGCAGGCGGCTGACGGGCTCGCGCAACGGTCCGGCGGGCAGGCAGTAACCATTGCCGAAACGGCGATTCCCGTCAATCACGGCAATTTCGATGTCGCGCGCCAGGCGCAGGTGCTGTAAGCCATCATCGCTCACGATCACGTCGCATTGATATTTTTGCACCAGAAACTCCGCCCCGCGCACCCGATCCGGATCCGCCGCCACGGGACAGTGGCTCTGCCGCGCCAGCATCACGGCTTCGTCGCCGACGACATCGGTGTCGAAAAGCGGAGTGACCACGTGCGGCCAGTCCACCGCGCTGCCGCCGTAACCGCGGAGCACGATGCCCGGACGCATCCCCCTTTGTTGCAGATAGTCGGCGAGCCAGATGACAAACGGTGTCTTGCCGCTACCGCCGACCGTAATGTTACCCACGACGATAACCGGCACGGACAACCGCACCGCTGAAAAAATCCCGACGCGGTACAGATAGCGCCGCAACGCCATCAGCAAACAATAAATCCAGCTCACGGGCAACAACAGCAGGCTGACTTGAGTTTTACGATACCAGTGTTGTTCCAGCCAGTGCATCGAGTTTAATTTTTAGGTGGCGCTGCCGCTGAACTGGACGCGGTACAACCCGGCATAGACGCCGTTGCGCGCCAGCAATTCTCGATGAGTACCGCTCTCCACGACACGGCCGTGCGCGAACACCACGATCCGGTCGGCGTGCTCGACGGTGGACAGGCGATGCGCAATCACCAGGGTGGTGCGATTCTCCATGAGCTTCTGCATGGCCGCCTGCACCAGGCGTTCGGATTCGGTGTCCAGCGAGGACGTGGCTTCATCCAGAATCAGCACCGGGGCATTCTTGTAAAGCGCGCGGGCGATGGCGATGCGCTGACGCTGGCCGCCGGACAGGCGCAACCCGCGCTCGCCGACAAAGGTATCGACGCCCTGCGGCAATTTCGTGGCGAATTCCATCACGTGCGCCGCCGTGGCCGCCTGCATCAGACGCCCCTCGTCAATCGGTCCTTCCTGGCCGTAGGCGATGTTGTGCCGGACGGTGTCGTTGAACAGCAGCGTTTCCTGTCCGACGATGGCGACGTGATGGCGCAAATCGGCCAGCACCAGATCGTTGATGTTCACCCCGTCGAACAGAATCTCGCCGTGCGTGACACGGTAAAATCGCGGCAACAAACTCGCCGTCGTGGTCTTGCCGCTGCCGGAGGCGCCCACGAGCGCCACCGTCTGACCCGGCTCCACCGTAAAAGAAACGTCCTGCAATGCCTCCGATTCCGCGACCGGATAGCGAAACCCCACCTGCCGATAGTCGACGCGGCCGCGCACCTGGGTGAGCGTGACGGTGCCGGTGTCCGGTTCCGCCGGCTCATCCAGCAACGCAAAAACGCTCTGCGCCGCCGCCAGTCCGGTCTGAATGGTTTCGTTGATTTGGCTCAGGCGTTTGGCGGGATTCATCATCCAGGTCACGGCGGTGATATAGGAAATAAATCCGCCGGCGGTAATCTCCCCGGAGAGCAGCGCAAAATAAATCACCAGCGCCAAGGCAATCGCCGCCAGCAGTTGCACCAGCCCCATGCCGACGGCGGACACCGTGACCTTGCGCATCGACTGCCGGCGATTTTTTTCGTTCACCTCGGTAAATGCGCGCACCTCCGTCGCCTGTCCGCCAAAGGCCTTGACGACCCGCTGCCCTTCCGTGGCTTCCTGGGTGACCTGCGAGATTTCGCCCATGCTTAGCTGAATCTGCCGGCTGATTTTGCGGAAGCGGCGGCTCATGGTGCGCACCAGCAGGCTGGAGATCGGCGCCAGGATGGCGAAAAATATCGTCAGCTTCCAATTGAGATAGATCATCCACGCCGCCATGACGATCACGGTCAAGCCGTCGCGTATGACGACGAATATCGCTTCCGTCACCGCCGCCGCGATTTTCTCGACATCGAAGATGAGCTTGGAAATCAGCCCGCCGGTGGCGTTCATGTCGTAGAAACCGCTCGGCAGGTGCATCAGATGCGTGAAAATCGCGTTGCGAATATCGAAGGTCACGCGCCGGCCGACCCAACTCACGGAATACTGCGACACGAAATTGGCGATGCCGCGCACCAGAAACAGGCCGATGATCAGCGGTGGCACCAGGCGGATGGTGGTCATATCCTTGCCGACGAAACCCTGGTCCACCAGCGGCTTCATCAGGGCGGCAAAGGCCGCGGACGTAATCGCCAGCACCACCATGCCGCTGACGGCGATCGCGAACTTCCATTTGTACGGCCAGGCGTAGGCCAGCAGACGGCGGTAGAGCCGCAGGCTGTTGCCGGTATCGGAATCTTTACTCACGCGCCGCTTTGCCGCTCGGCTGCTGGGTGGCGAAAGTGAGATGCGTGAAACCAAGGCGGCGCGCCGTATCCATCACCCGGATCACGGCTTCGTGCGGCGTTTGCGCGTCGGCGTTGATCACGATCACCGGATCCTTGTTGCCGCCGGCGGCGCGCACCAGCGCATTGCGCAACACCTCCGGGGTGGCATTCAGCAACTGCTCGCCGGCGATGAAATACCGGCCCTTCGGGTCGATGGTCACGCGCAACGACGGGAGATTGTCTTTTGCCTCGGCCGACGCCTCCGGCAGGCGGATGTTCAACCTGGATTCGCTGGAGAAACTGGTGGTAACGATCAGGAAGATCAGCGCCATCAACAGCACGTCGATCAGCGGTATCAGATTAATCTCGGGCTCTTCGTCGGGCGGTTGGGGACGGAAGTTCATGGCTTGGCCCTGCTAATTGTTCTCACGCTGGCTCTGCGCTCGGCGGTCATCCTGCTTCCTGCTCGCGCTCGCGCTCGCCGTGCAATATTTCCACCAGCTTGATCGCCTCGGCCTCCATCTCGATCAGCAGATCGCTTACACGTCCGCGGAAGTAACGATAGAACAGCAGGCTCGGGATGGCCACGGCAATTCCGGCGGCGGTATTGATCAGCGCCACGGCAATGCCCTCGGCGACAATCGAGGGATCGCCCACGCCATGCTGACCGATGCCGGAAAACATCTGGATCATGCCGATGACGGTCCCGAACAGGCCCAGAAACGGCGAAATCGCGGCAATCGAGCCGAGACTGCGCAAATAGCGCTCGAGTTCGGGCACCACGTGCCGTCCGGCATTTTCCACGGCTTCTTTGATAATCTCGCGGTCGTGATCGCGGTTAATCAGTCCGGCCGCGAGAATCTTGCCGAGCGGTGAATTTTCACGCAGGGCCACCAGCCGCGCCGGCGAAAGCTCGTCATCCACCAGCCACTGGTGCACCTGAGCCAGCAGGTTGGAAGGGGCGATGTATTTCTTTTGCAGCGACCAGAAACGCTCGCCGACGATCGCCAGGGCGGCGATGGAACACAGGATAATCGGCCAGATGGACCACCCGCCCGCCTTGATCAGTTCGAACATGCTGTTATTCCGCGGAAAAGAGATAAAAAAGTGCGGCTAATGTACCAGACGCGACGCAAAGCTCAAAGACGGGCGCGGTATTCCGAATGCCGCGCGATTCAATCCGCATACCAATAGCGCCGGTGCCGCGCGCGGTAAGCCGTGGCTTCCAGACCTGCGGCCGTCAGGTGAAATTCTAGTGCGCCCGCCGTGGGCGAATCGCGCATGGCTATGCCACGCTCCACGTAACGCTCGACCACGGCCGGATTTGGATGATGGTAGTGGTTGCGATAACCGACCGGGAACAATACATAACGCGGTGCCACCGTTTCGATGAACTCCGGCGTGGATGAGGTTTTGCTGCCATGGTGTGGTGCCACCAGCACATCCGAACGTAGCCGGCTTCCCCATTGCTCAATCAATTGTCTTTCGGCCTTGGCCTCAATGTCGGCCGGCAGCAATACGGTCCCGTAGCGGCTGCGCACCTGCAGTACACAGGAATCGTTATTGCCACGGCTGGAACCAGCGGCGGTGTTCGGATTCAGCATGGCGAAATCTACACCGTCCCAGCTCCACGTCTGACCGGAGCGGCACGGCTGCGCCGCGGACAACTCCTCCGGAACGCTGCTTAACACTCGCGCGACCGGCAGCGCCCGTAGAACGGATTCAGCCCCGCCAATATGATCGTTATCGCCGTGGCTGACGATCAGCGCATCGAGGCGGCGCACATTAACCGTTCGCAGATAAGGCTCGACCACGGCACTGCCGGTATCGAAGGAACCGAAGCGCGGACCGGTATCGAATACCAGCGCGTGTGTCCGGGTACGCACCACCGCCGCCAAGCCCTGACCGACATCGAGCAACGTGAACCATGCCTCGCCCGCCGCGGGTAACGGCGGGCGAATCAGAAACAGGGGGAGCAGCCACACCGCCCCCACCCAACGCGCCGGCCAGCCACGCGGCGCGAGCAGCAGCGCCACGCCCACCATGGCACACAGCAGCGTCCACCACGCCGGCGCCGGCTGCATCCATAGACTGAATGACAGTTGCGCCAGAAATTCCAGCGCCTGCCACAGCACATGCAGCAAACCGGCGGCGAGCTGGAACAGCCATCCGGCGGCATCGGGCGCTACGCCGAGCAGCACGACACCGGTCAGCGTGAGCGGTACCAGCAGCAAATCGAACACCGGCACCGCAAGCATGTTGGCCACGGGCGCCACCAGCGACAGCTGCTGAAACATCGCCAGCATCAACGGCAGCATCCCGAGCGCAATCGCCCACTGAATGTATCCCCATTTGTATAGCAGCGACTTCCCGGCCCGGTCCCCCTGCACGGCAATCAGAATGACCGCGACCGCGGCGAACGACAGCCAGAAACCCGCCGCCATGACCGCCAGTGGGTCGTAGACCAGCACCGCGAACAGCGCGACGGCCAGTAACTGTGACGGCGGGAAACGCCGGCGCAGCAGAATGCCGGACATGGCAACCGTCAGCATGATGAGCGCGCGTTGCGTGGGTATCACGAATCCGGCGAGCGCCGCGTAAGCGCCGCCAGCCAGCAGTGCTGCGATGGCACCGAACATGGGTGCCGGCAACCGCAGCACGGTGGTTCCCGGCAACGACCACAACCAGCGCGCGATAAAAAACACGATGCCGGCGACCAGGCTGATATGCAGTCCGGAGATGGCGACGAGGTGCAGGGTGCCGGTTTGCCGCAGCACCAGCCATTGTTCGTTGCTGATGCCACGGCTGTCGCCATTGGCGAGTGCCACGATGATGCCGGCCTGGGAATTGTCCGGTAATAGCGCGCGGATGCGTTCGCCCAGATCCTGCCGCAGCCGGTTGATGTCATGCCATGCCGGGCCGTCGCCCAGGCGCTGTGGCGCTATCTCCGTGCGCACATAACCCTTGGCGCGGAGACGTTGCTGGAACAGATACGCCTCGTAGTCGAAACCACCGGGATTCTGATAACCGTGCGGGCGATTGAGCCGCACCAGCAAGCGCCAGGTTTCACCGGCGCGCGGCTGAAAGGAAAAATCCCGGCTGTTGAGCAGGATCCGCCGCGGGACAGGCACCGCCACGCCCGCGTGTTGCGCGCGCGAAACTTCCAGCTCGAAGCGCTGCCCGAATTCCGCTTGCTGCGGAATATCGGCGATGCGCCCTTCCACCAACAGATTCTCGCCTTCGAGTACGCGCGGAAGGTTATCCTGCAGGATCAGACCGGCGCGGAAACTCACCGACACGACACCGGCTACGAAGCACAACGGGATGAACCAGGCGGGGCGGTGAAGCGATAACCACGCAAGTGGAAGCAGCAGCAGCCCCCACCACAGGGAGGGCAACACGGGCAACTGCTGCACCAGCAGGATGCCCCCGAGAAAGGCAAGCGCGGCGAAACGGATGGCCAGGCTCCTTGGCTGACATTTTTATTTCGTGAGACTATACACCAGAAGCTATATCAAATAAGCGTTTCACGGATCGTGTAGGATGGGCATCGCCCGCCACCATCGGTTTCGATAACCGCCCGCGGCGGGCAACGCCCACCTTGTTTTAAGATAGCCTCCAGGTATCCATGGCAAAAAAATTGATCAGGCGCTACCTGCCGGACGCGCACAAGATGCGCGATCACAAACACTTGCGCGTCTTCGGGCGGTTGCTGCACGACCCTAATCTCTGGCACCTGAACCGGCGCTCGGTCGCGGGCGCCTTCGCTATAGGGCTGTTCATGGCGTTCGTGCCGATGCCGCTCCAGATGATTCCGGCGGCGGCGCTGGCGATATTTTTTCGCGTCAACTTGCCGATATCCGTGGCGTTGGTGTGGATCACCAACCCCCTCACGATGGCGCCTATTTCTTACTTCTGCTACCGGCTGGGCGCCTGGGCGCTCGATACACCGATGCAAACCGTTGAATTTCAGGTATCGTGGGAGTGGATCACCACCGAGTTCGTCCGCATATGGCAACCGTTTCTGTTCGGTTCGCTGCTGGTGAGCGGCATTGGCGCCACCGCCGGCTATTTCGGCATGCACGCCCTGTGGCGCTGGCACGTAATTCGGGACTGGGAGCGACGTAAACGGGGAAGATTGAAACGGAAAACTCAGAGTCTCTGACAAAAAGAAATAGACAGGATTCACAGGATTTTAATTTCCTGAAATACTTAATCCTGTAAATCCTGTCTAAAACCTATCTCAATAATAATACATGTAGGGTGGGCATCGCCCACCGTCAAACAGCTAGCGAAGCCGTGTTGGTGGGCGATGCTTCCAGCCCGGGGTGCAACAAAACCCGTTGCACCCGTTCGGTGGCACGAACACACGTTAAGTGTGTTCGTGAAAACTCCGCCTCACCCTACGAATATATGCCATAGCATTTTCGAGATAGGTTCTACTTTGTTTCTCAGACTCAAACCTGCTTCAGTACTCCGTCCTCGAGCTTGAGCACGCGATCCATGCTGGCCGCCAGTGCCGAATCGTGCGTGGCGACGATAAAGCAGGTTTGAAGTTCGCGGTTGAGTTCCAGCATCAGGTCGTAAACATTCTGCGCGTTCTCACGGTCGAGATTACCGGTCGGCTCGTCCGCCAGCACGCATAGCGGGCGCGTCACCATCGCGCGCGCCACAGCCGCGCGCTGGCGCTCACCGCCGGAGAGTTCACCCGGTCGGTGATGGAGACGATCCTCGAGCCCGACGCGCCTGAGCATGGCCTGCGCCTGCTGCAACGCTTCCCTCGGCGAGATGCGGCGTATCAACAACGGCATGGCGACATTCTCCAGCGCCGAGAACTCATTCAGCAGATGGTGAAATTGATAGATAAAACCCAGCATGCGGTTACGCAGCACGCTGACGGCCGCCTCGTTCATTTTCGTCAGGTCCTGACCGTCGATTTCCACCTGTCCGGCCGTGGGCCGGTCCAGCCCGCCGATCAGATGCAACAGCGTGCTCTTGCCCGATCCGGACGCGCCGATGATGGCGATGCGCTCACCGGCTTCCACGCGCAGGTAAACGCCTTTCAGCACGTGTACGTTAAACGTGCCTTCCTCGAAAACTTTCTGCAGGCCGGTGGCGCGCAGGATGTATTTTTTGTCAGCCTTGTCCGCCTTCTCAGGCGGCGCTGCCGGCGCCTCAATAGGCTCGTCGCCCTTGCCGGCCTTGGCGGTTTTTTCCGATTTCTTTCTCATTCGTAGCGCAACGCCTCGGCCGGCTGCACCTTGGAGGCGCGCCAGGCGGGATAAACCGTGGAAAGCAGACTCAGGATCAGGGAAGACCCGGATACCAGCATCACATCGGTCCAGCGCAGATCCGACGGCAGTTTACTGATGAAATACACGTCACCCGGAACAAAGGAGGTATTAAAGACGTGCTCGATGCCTTGCACGATCGCCTCGACATTGAGCGCCAGCAAGACGCCGCAGACGGTACCGACCAGCGTGCCGATTATTCCCACAATAGAACCATGTACCAGAAATATTCCAAGAATGGTTTTGGGGCTCGATCCCAGCGTGCGCAGTATGGCTATGTCCGCGCGTTTTTCGGTGACCACCACGACCAGCGTGGACACCACGTTGAACATCGCCACGATAACAATCAGCAGCATAATGACAAACATGACAATCTTTTCGATCTTGAGTGCGCGGAAAAAGTTTCCATGCTCGCGGGTCCAGTCGCGCGCCATGTAGTTCGGCCCGAGTCCCGCCGCCAGCACCTCGGACACCTTGGGGGCCGCGTCGAGATCGTCGAGCTTCAGGCGCATTCCGGTTACTCGGTCGCCCATCTGGTAGAGCTTGGCCGCATCGTCGATATTCATCAGCACCAGACCGCTATCGTATTCGTACATGTCCACATTGAAAATGCCGACCACGGTGAAGCGCTTGAAGCGTGGCATGAGGCCGACGGGCGTCACCAGCGCCTGGGGAATAATCAGCGACAACGGCGAACCTACCGTGAGATCGAGTTTCCAGGCCAGCACGTTGCCGATCACCACACCGAACTCACCGGGTTTGAGCGCATCGAGATTGCCCTCGACCATGTGGCTGCTGAATTCAGACACCTGCGGTTCCTCGGCGGGCGCTATGCCGCGCACCATCACGCCGCTCACCGCCTTGCCGCGCGACACCATGCCCTGCCCCACGATATACGGCGCCCGGCCGATCACGCGCGGATCCTTGATGCGTCCGGCCACCGCCTGCCAGTCATGCATCGTGCCGCTGGTTTCGGTGATCGTCACGTGCGAGATCACCCCGAGGATGTGCCCGCGCAGTTCCTTGCCGAAGCCGTTCATCACCGACAAAATCGTGATGAGCGCGGTGATGCCCAGCGTGATCCCGAGAATCGAGATGAGCGAGATAAAGGAGATGAAGTGGCTGCGTTTGCGGGCGCGGGTGTAACGCAGGCCGATAAACAGCTCAAGCGGGCGGATCATGGCCCGGCATTAAACACAGATGGAATCGTTAGCACAAGTGCCTCATTATTATTAACGTCTTGGAACCGCAGAAGGACGCAGATTAACACCGAATATATGGTTTTAACCCGCGTCCATCCGCGTTTAACAGCGGTTACCGGATATTATTTCAGAACCAGTACCGCCGTCCCCTCTTGATCTTCCAAATCCGTGCCGCGCTCCTGCGACAACTGCCGCAGCCGCTCCACCACCTCCGTGGCCTCCGGCCCGACCAGCGGCTTCGGCTGGAACACCACCTCGGCGTTCTTCACGTTGAGCGGCACCAGGCGTAATTCGCGCAATTGCTTGTCCCGGAACGTGAGCAGTGAAATAACGCTGCGCGTGGCGGTGTTGCTGTAGGAACCGAAGGCGAAGTTGCCGAGACTATAGAGAATCACGCCCTGCCGGTAGCGCTCCACCCCCTGCAAAATGTGCGGATGGTGGCCCAGCACGGCGGCGGCCCCGGCATCGATGGCGGCGTGGGCCAACTGCACCTGATAGTCGCGCAGTTCGGTTTTGCCCTCCTGCCCCCAGTGAAACGAAACCACCACGACATCGGCCTTGGCCTGCGCGGCGGCGACATCCGCGCGCACAAAGCGTTCATGGCCGAAGGCGGTACCGGGTTTCTCCGGCCCGGCCCAGAATTCCTCTGGAAACACCAGGGAATACGCCAGAAACGCGACCGTGACCCCGTTGGCCTTCATATATACCGGTGCGCGCGCCTCGGCCTCATTACTTCCGGCACCGACCGGGTGAATGCCGGCTGTTACCAGCGCCGCACGGGTGTCTGCCAGCCCCTGGGGGCCATAATCGAGGCTGTGGTTGTTGGCGAGCGAGACGATATTAAAACCGGCGCGTGCCAAGGCCGGAGCGACCTTGTCAGGCGGGGATCGGAAGACATACTGCTTACTCACCTCCGACGCGCCACCATCGGTCAGCGGGCCTTCCAGATTGCCAAACACGATCTGTGCCTGCTTGAGCAGCGGCTGTACCTGCGCAAAGGGATAATCGTAACCGTACTTCTGCAGTTCCGGTGCCGCGGTACCACCGAGCATGATGTCACCCACCGCCGCAATACGAAACTCCGAATGAGGCTTATCCGCTCTTTCAGCGTCTTCCGGCGCGGGTTGGGAAAGTGGTGCTGTCGTGAGATCTTCACCGGTCTTCGATTTGGTAAGTCCCGGCGCCTGGGTGGCACAAGAAACGCAGGCAAGGCACAGCGCCGCGATGAGCGTGCGGATCCATAATCCGCCAGCATGGGGCGACAGGCGCATGGGAGTAAGTGAAGATTATCGTTTCAACGGTGCCGACTTGTCGCGCGCACCGGCGAGCCGAATCAGCGATCGGCGCAATGCCGGATCAACGATATCGTCCGCCACGCTTTGAATCAGATGGGCGGCGTTATCCGGGATGCGGCTGGGCAATACGATTGCTTCGCGTTTCTTTTCATTCTGGGCACGCGCGCGCTCGGGCAATACCCGCACGTATAATTCCTGCAGATCCTGAAAATAGGGATCGGCGCGCAAATCGTTCATGATATCCGCCTGGCTGTGGCGCAGGCGGCTGGCCCAGGCGGAGGTATCGGCGCGCAAACTCAAGCGGCCATTTTCGTAACTGACGGGAAAACAATGCGAAACCAACGGCTCCCGCACGCAGGTCTGCCAGTGGGAAAGCAGGCTGGACAGTTTGTCCATGTGCACGCCGGCCCGCTTTAACATCGCGGTGGGTAAATGAGCGCCTGCGTTTCTGGGTCCATTCCGTGTCATGTGTCACTCACCTCGCACAAACTAATCCATTTGCGGCGGACGATCATTATCATCAAATTTTTTTCGCGCGCAACGTTGACAACTGAAAAAATTTTTCGATTCACGGTAACATACAAATTATGAACCAAAGTTTTGGCGCGATCGCAAGCAATTTATTTCGTGTTCGGCAATCGATCGCCGAGGCCGCGCAGCTGGCGGGAAGGAAACAGGATGAAGTTCGTCTGATAGCGGTTTCAAAAACCCATTCATATGAAGCAGTTGCCGCTGCCAGCGCCGCCGGGCAAAAAGATTTTGGTGAAAGTACCACACAGGAAGCTGTTCCAAAAATTTCACATCTCGCAAAGTCATCCATAACCTGGCATTTCATCGGCCACTTGCAAACCAACAAGGCGAAATTCATTCCGGGAAATTTTTCCTGGCTGCATTCGCTCGATAGTCTGGGTCTCGCGCATAAGATTTCCCAACATGCGCGGGAACAATCAGCAGCCGTTAATATACTGATTGAGGTCAATGTCACCCGGGATACCGGGAAGCACGGTGTCGTTCCCGAAGCGCTGGTTGATTTCATTGAACAATTAATAAAAGACGATCTCCCCGCCCTGTCCCTGCGCGGCCTCATGACCATTGGCCCGCATGCCGCCGCGGAACAGGAAATACGCCGGTGTTTTGCCAAACTGCGCGAACTGCGCGATGAATGCCGTAAGCGCTTCGCCCTGCCCGACTTCACCGAGCTTTCCATGGGCATGAGCGGCGACTATGTGGAAGCTATAAAGGAAGGTGCGACCATGGTGCGGGTGGGAACAGCGATCTTCGGAGACAGGGATTATTCGAGAAAATAGCCGAACTCTCGCCGCGGCGGCTGGTCGGAAAAGATCATTACTTCCGGCGTCTTGTTTCAGCCGGTACGCATGCAAGCCAAGCGGACTTTTCCGCTGATTCAAACCGTCTTTATTTACCCGAACAACAAGGAGGATATTTCCGTGATGCAGCGAGTCAACATGCGCAGTCTGTGTACCTTAAGTTTCGTGCTTGTCTTACTGGCCCCGATGGCGCTCAAGGCCGCGGAACCGGAAGACATCATCAAATACCGCCAGAATATAATGAAAGCCATCGGCGGCCATACCGCTGCGGCCGGATCGATTGTTCAAGGCAAGGTAGATTACAAAAACCAGCTTGCCGATCACGCGCGCGCCTTGCAGGCACTGATCGGTGACATTCCGGGCTTGTTCCCGAAGGATTCCGACTTTGGCGACACCAAAGCCCAAGACGTGGTGTGGTCTAACCGCGTGGAATTTGAGAAACGCGCGAAAGATTCCAAGACTAAAGTTGACCTCTTTGCCAAAGCACTGCAAGGCGGTAATCAGCAGACGATCGGCGCAAGCTTTAAAGCAGTCGGTGAAAGCTGCAAGGCCTGCCACAAGGATTTCCGCAAGAAAGAGGAGTAACACCGAATCAGAATCACATTATGATGCCCGCCCGTGTCGCGGTGTTTCTTGGGTTGATCGTTGCCGCGGTTCCGGCCGCGGCCGTCGACAATGCTATGCGACACGGTGAATATCTGTTCCGTGCCGCCGGTTGCGTCACTTGTCACACCGACGAAAAGCATCAGGGCGCGCCGCTGGCCGGCGGACGCGCGCTCACAACCCGCTTCGGTACTTTTTATACTCCGAATATCACGCCCGATCCCGAGACCGGCATCGGTCGCTGGAGCGAGGCCGACTTCGTGCGCGCCCTGCGCGAGGGCAAAAGCCCCGCGGGCGAACCTTACTATCCAGCCTTCCCCTACACTTCTTATACGCGCCTTACCGATGCCGATATTCGCGCCATCAAGACTTACCTATTCAGCCAGAAACCGGTGCGGCGGGTGAACCAACCGCACAAACTGCCGTGGTATCTGCGGTCGCGCCAAACACTCAATATCTGGAAGACGTTATTCTTCAAATCCGGCGTGTTTCAGCCACAGCCCGAGCAATCGCCAAAGTGGAACCGCGGTGCGTATCTGGTGACGGCCGTGGCGCATTGCGGCGAATGCCACACGCCGCGCCATCTGCTGGGCGGGTATAAGGAGTCGCTACGTTTTGCCGGCGCCGCCGCCGGCGTGGATGGCGACGCCGTGCCCAATATCACCCCGGACAAAAAAACCGGCATCGGCCAGTGGCGCCAAAGCGATCTGGTGGATTACCTTGAAACCGGCGCGACACCGGACGGCGATTACGCCGGCGGCGCCATGGCCGAGGTGATCGATAACAATTTGACGCAACTCACCAAAGACGACCGCCAGGCCATCGCCGTGTATATCATGTCACTACCGCCGGTAACGGCCGTGGCGCACAAAAACGATCGCGACAAAAAGGGATTGAAAAAGAGCAGGAACCAGGCGAACTGAAGGCCAACTGTTTTGACCGCTGTATCCCGAAGATACCCGGGTTACAGCACCCAAGCGGTCATTTTCAGCACGATCCGATTCGGCGCGTGCCTTTTAAGGAGGCTTGGGCAGAGATGAACATGGGCCTGTTATTTTTGTCATTGGCCGTCATCGCCGCCGTCGTGGCGCTGTACTGGTATCGCACGAAATCGTGCGACGCGTCTCCCTGCCGAAACGCATCAACAGTCCAACCCCTTCCATGCCGTCACGGTGAGATACCGCAAGGACGCCTGTGATGCGGTGCGCGCGCTGGAAGCGAAAAGATTCCTCGCAAAAGCGGCGCCCCGATTTCCGCTGCCGAATGGCACCGCGAAAAACTGTGGCTGCCGGTTTGTACATTACGACGATCGACGCGACGCGGAACGCCACGAAGAAATTCGCAGGGCCCAATCAGACAGCGTGCAACGTCGCTCGCAACCGGATCGCCGCCGAACGTAGAAATGAGATCAAGATCCCATTTCGACTTTTATTAACCCATGGACCCCCGGGCAGCCCGCTTGGCCTGCTTGGCCGCGCGTTTTTCCTTCATGGTCTTGGCCGGTTCCTTCTTGGTTTGCTTCTTACTGTCCATGCCTTTGCTCATCGGTCCACTCCTTATTGGTTGAGATCGTTATATTGCCCGTAAAACGGACGAATCGCCAGTGGCCACGAGGGTTACAGCGGCAACGGGACTTGAATAGTTGGCTCTGAGCCACCCTCCATTTCTCGGTGCTGGGCGCATTCGGGGCGTCAAGGACATCGCCCCTGCGAAAGCGATCTATAGTTATAAGGTGCTTCATTAATTACGCTGACAACGGCTTGGCCGGGTACCCGGAGAGGAACCGATGGCAGATCAAGAACTGGACTTGCGCGGGCTGAGATGTCCGATACCCGTCATGCGCACGAAGAAAAAATTGCAAACCATGTCGAGCGGCCAGACGCTGCACGTCCTGGCGTCGGACCCCGGATCCATTCCGGACTTCAAGGCCTACGTAAAAAATTCGGGCGACACCCTGCTCGAGTCGAACAAGACTCCCGAGGGGGATTTCGAATTTTTGCTGAAGCGGGTTTAAATAAATCATGACACGTCGCCGTCTTCCGTCGCGACATCGATTGGGCCAAGCGCGTGCTGGTGGAATGCCATGACAAACAAAGACAATTCTGACAAGTCGGCCTTTGACGGTCGCGATCGCCGTAAAAAAAAGCGGCGCGTAGAAAAGGGGGCCGATAATAAACTGGGCAATCCCATCCGACGCAAAAGCCCGGGGCGGCGCGTCTTCGATCGGTTACTGCATGCGCTGAAGGTGCTGGATCAAACGTTAAAGAAATAGCCAGGTTTTTCGATCATTTTCTTTTCCTTTGTTAAGGATGAGTATTCAATAATCCTTCGGCGATGACGCCCGCGCCGAAAGATACGCCCCCACCACTATCAACCCTCCCCCCACCCACTCTCTCAAAGTCACCACCTCATCCGTCAGCAGCTGCTGGGCAATCGCCCCGGCGACGAGTTCGATCAAGGCCAGTACCGCCGAACGGTGCACCGGCATGTGCGTCACGCCGTATTGCACCAGCAGCGTCATTAAAAGAATGCCGAACAGGCCGAGCGCCACGGCGCTTACAAGAATCGAACCTGAGGGATGCGGCATTCGTATGGAATCTGGATCAATCACGAATCCGATAACAATCATAGGGACACCAACAATCATTACCCCAGACCAGACGGACAGGACCTTGGCCTCGATGGAAACGTCCTGCAGCTTGCGCGTGACGACATTGGACAGCGCGAAGGCGAAACCCGCGGTGAGCGCCATCCAGTCGGCCTTGCCCTGCGGCCACGGCGCGCCGAGGATCGGGTTCCACAGCATCAACAGCGCGCCGCTCATGGCGATGACCAGGCTCGCAAACCCTGTGCGCGTGATACGTTCATGCAGGAACAGCCAGCCCATGAGCGTGGCCCACAGCGGTGACAGGTAGAACAGCAGCAGCACGCGCAGGATGTTGCCTTCCAGCACCGCCTCGACGAAGGCGATGTTGGTCCAGCCGGCGGCCAGCATCAGCAGCGCCAGCCAACCGGGGCTCCGAGCGAATTCCGGAATCGCCCGGGCGGTGCGCGGCAGGCTCGCGATCAGCGCCGTGCCGTACAGCGTGAGCGTGAGCCAGATACCGCCGAGGCCGCCGGCTTCGAGCAGGCGCATGGGATACCAGATCACGCCCCACAGGCTGGCGCCAATCATCATGGCCAAGGCCGGATAAAAACGTCGCGCGTCGTTGGAGGACATCAGGGGGTTCCCGTATAATTCTTTTTTCCCTAAAAACCAGACACCATGAATTCCCGGCTCGCGAGCTTACAGCCCTATCCTTTCCAGAAGCTCGCCCAGCTCATCCACGGCATCACCCCGCCCGCGGACAAGACGGCGATACGGCTTTCCCTCGGCGAACCGCAGCATGCCGCACCGGCCCTGGTTTTGGAAGCCCTGAAGTCACACCTTGCGGGTCTGTCACATTACCCGGTGACCAAGGGCTCGGCCGAGCTGCGTAAGGCCATTGTGGCTTGGGCCACGCGCCGGTTTCATTTGAACCAGATCGCGCTCGACCCCGAACGGCACGTATTGCCCGTCGCCGGCACGCGCGAGGCGCTGTTTTCCATCGCCCAGGCCGTCATCGACCGGCGCGTGAACTCGCAGCGGCCGGCCGTGATCATGCCCAATCCGTTTTATCAAATATATGAAGGCGCGGCGCTGCTGGCCGGGGCGCGGCCCTATTTCCTGAACGCGACGGAAGCAAACGGGTTTCGCACAGACTTTGCCAGCGTGCCGGAAGAAATCTGGGACAAGGTGCCGCTGGTGTATGTCTGCTCTCCCGGCAATCCGACCGGCGCGGTGCTCACGCACGAACAACTCGCACAACTGATCCAGCTCGCCCAAAAGCATCATTTTCTCATCTGTTCGGACGAGTGCTATTCCGAAATCTATTTCGATGAAACCAAACCGCCGGTCGGATTGTTGCAGGTGGCCAACGATCTTGGCATCCAGGATTACCAGCATTGTTTCGTGTTTCACAGCCTGTCCAAACGCTCCAGCCTGCCGGGACTGCGTTCCGGATTTGTCGCTGGCGACGGCGGCGTGATGGAACAATACCATCAGTACCGCACTTATCAGGGTTGCGCCCTGCCGCCGCCGACCCAGGCGGCGAGCATCGCCGCCTGGAACGACGAGGCGCACGTGCGCGCCAACCGCGACCAGTACCGCGCCAAGTTCGAGGCGGTGCTGAAAATCCTGCAACCGGTGCTGGACGTGAAAAAACCCGAGGCGGGTTTCTACCTTTGGCCGAAATTGCCGCAGGACGACGCGAGCTTCACCCGCGGGCTGTATGCCAGCCAAAACGTGCTGGTGCTGCCGGGAACATACCTGTCGCGCGATAACGGGGGCGACAACCCGGGCAAAAACCGGGTGCGCATGGCGCTGGTGGCGCCGCTGGCCGAGTGCGTGGAAGCCGCACAGCGCATCCGAAATTATGTAGAATCGCTGGGTTAACTAATTTAATTTCACAGGATTAACAGGATTTTTCAGGATTTACAGGATTATTCCTAAATTATTAAAGTCTGAATCTTGTTAATCCTGTTTTAATCCTGTTAATCCTGTCTATTTATTGTTTCAGTCTTGAAGGAATGAGCCATGAGCGACATTCAGTCCATTATTAATGAGGCCTTCGAGCACCGTGGCGCGATCACTCCGCGCAATGTGGACACGCTGGTCAAGGATGCGGTGCACGAAGCCATCAACCTGCTGGATTCCGGCCAAGCGCGCGTGGCTGAGAAGCAAGGCGGCCAGTGGGTCGTGAACGAATGGCTGAAAAAGGCCGTATTGCTCTATTTCCGCATCGAGGACAACAGCTTCATCAAGGGTGGATATACCAATTACTGGGACAAGGTGCCGTCGAAGTTTTCCGACTTCAACTCCAAGGCCTTCCGCGAGGGTGGGTTCCGCGTGGTGCCGCCGGCGGCGGTGCGCAAGGGCGCCTACATCGCGCCCAGCGTCGTGCTCATGCCAAGTTACGTTAATATCGGCGGCTATGTCGATGAAGGAACAATGGTAGATACCTGGGCCACGGTCGGCTCCTGCGCCCAGATCGGCAAGAACGTGCATCTGTCCGGCGGTGTCGGCATTGGCGGCGTACTCGAACCGGTGCAGGCGACACCGACCATTATCGAGGACAACTGCTTCATCGGTGCGCGCTCTGAAGTCGTCGAAGGCGTGATCGTGGAAGCAGGCTCGGTGATCTCCATGGGTGTGTATATCGGCCAGAGCACCAAGATCTACAACCGCCTGACTGGTGAGATTACTTACGGACGCATCCCCAAGGGCTCGGTGGTGGTCTCGGGCAACCTGCCTTCGTCCGACGGCAAGTACAGTCTCTACTGCGCCGTGATCGTGAAGCAGGTAGACGATAAAACGCGCTCCAAGGTCGGCATTAATGAATTACTTAGAGATATTTGAAACCGCAGATGGACGCCGATACACGCAGATAAAAGCAACTCTTCTGGGGTTTCTGATCAGCATTTATCTGAGTTTATCAGTGGTTATAAAATATTATGGATAGAACACTTGAACTGGCGAAGGAACTGATCGCGCGTCCGTCGCAGACGCCGCGGGACGAAGGCTGCCAGAAAATCATGATCGCACGCCTGGAGCCGCTCGGGTTCCAGGTTGAGCGATTGTCCTTCGGCGATGTGGAGAATTTCTGGGCCGTGCGCGGCAGCGCCAAGCCGCTCGTGGTGTTTGCGGGTCATACCGATGTCGTCCCTTCCGGCCCGCGGGACGCCTGGAAGAGCGACCCCTACCAACCCGTGGTGCGCGACGGCCAGCTCTACGGGCGTGGTGCGGCGGACATGAAATCCTCGCTCGCGGCGTTTATTACCGCGATTGAGGATTTCCTCGCCGAGCGCCCTGAACACAAAGGCTCCATCGGCCTGTTGATCACCTCTGACGAAGAAGGCCCGGCGGTGAACGGCACCATCAGGGTCATGGAATGGCTTGGCAAGCACGGAGTCAAGATCGATTACTGCATCGTCGGCGAGCCGTCCTGCGTCAATACGCTGGGCGATACCATCAAGATCGGCCGCCGCGGATCGCTGACCGGGCGGCTGACGGTGCATGGCAAACAGGGGCACGTGGCCTATCCGCAGCTGGCGAATAACCCGATCCACAAGCTGGCCCCGGCGCTGACGGAATTGGTCACGACGGAATGGGACCAGGGCAATGCCGATTTCCCCCCGACCAGCTTCCAGGTCTCGAACATCCACGGAGGCACCGGGGCCGAGAACGTTATTCCGGGAAGGCTCGAGGTGGTGTTCAATTTCCGTTTCTCGACCGCCGTGACCGACACGGATTTGCGTCGCCGGGTCGAGGAAATCCTCCAGCGCCACGGGATAGACCATCAGCTTCAGTGGATCCTGTCCGGGCGTCCTTTTCTGACACGAGGCAAGGCGCTGATCGAGGCGGTACGCCGGGCCGTGAAGGAGGAATTGGGTATCGATGCCGACCCTTCCACCAGCGGCGGTACCTCAGACGGCCGGTTTATCGCTCCCACGGGGACGGAGGTGGTCGAACTCGGCCCGCTGAACCGAACGATTCACCAGATCGATGAATGCATCGCGGTGGCTGATCTCGGTCGCTTGTCACAACTTTACCGTCGGATACTGAAAAATATGCTGACCTGATTCGATATATTTTTTTGTATAATAATCAATAGAATAACAGATTTTTCTGGTGTTTTTTCGAGTTATTTATTAGTTCTTGTCCAACCGGTTCAGAGGCTCGGGGCGCGATGACAACCGCTATACTTTGAAAAAATCGAATCGCTCCATGAATACAACTGTCATTCACTACAAGGTCAGAACCACTGGCCCGATCATAGGAAAAGTGATCGCGGCCTCGCCCACCAATGACCCGACTGTCGTTGAAACTCCCCGGGCCGGCTAAGCGCGCACCGGAACTGCCAAGGAATCATGACGACATGAACGGATTGTTGATGGCGGGACTGACCGATCCGGGCCGGCTACGCGAGCAAAATGAGGACAACATCGCCTACGTGCCGCAAGCGGGCCTGGCGGTGGTAGCGGACGGGATGGGCGGCCATAAGGCCGGTGAGGTCGCCAGCAAGCTGGCCGTGGATGTCATCACCCGCCACATCATCGGGACACTGTCCGGGGCCGGGACCAACAGCGATAGCCAGCTGGAGTCCAAGGCGGTGAGCGACGCCATTCAGCTGGCCAACCGATCGATCTTCGAGCTCGCGCAACAACAACCGGACTATGCCGGCATGGGATCCACCGTGGTCGTCGCCGTATTTCATGACGACAAACTGTGCGTCGGCCATGTAGGCGACTCCCGCCTTTACCGTTTTCACCACGGCATCCTCGAACAGATTACCCAGGACCACTCCGTGGTACAGGAATTGGTCAACCGCGGCTTGGCGACGGCGGAAGAAGCGCGCGTGGCAGTGAACAAAAATCTGGTCACGCGCGCGCTCGGTGTGGACGCTGCTGTGATTCCCGACATCAGCGAAGAAATAGTGAGCGATGAAGATATTTTTCTGCTTTGTTCAGACGGCCTGAACGACGTTTTAGCGGATGGCGATATTGAATTGATGCTCACCGAGCACCAGCGCCATCTGGATACCGCCGCGAAACAAATGGTGGATATCGCCAATGAGCGCGGCGGACCCGACAATATCTCGGTAATTCTGGTGCGCGCCAATCGTGGCTTTAAGCCTAATCAGGCGGAACTGCGGAAGCTGCGGGATAGCGCCTGAATCAGTAGCGGTAAGCTGATCGATATTTTTTGTTGTCAAAGGACTGGGGTACGAATATGGCAAAAATCATTATCAAGTTCAACAATGAGGTCGTCGACCATGTCGATCTGAAACAGGGTGACATGCGGATAGGCCGCAAGCCCGGATGCGAAATCATGATTGACAATCTGGCCGTCAGCGGCGAACACGCCAATATCTTTACCGTGGGCGATGATTCGTTCGTCCAGGATCTGAGCAGCACTAACGGCACGCTCGTCAACAATAAAAAAATAACCAAACACCATTTGAAGAATGGCGACATGATCGTGATTGGCAAGCATACCCTGATTTATCTCACGGAGACGGCGCGCCTCCGGGAACCGGAAGATTTCGCCAAGACCGTCATAATCAATCCTGCAGCCCGCGAGGCCATGGAGCCCAAACCGGCGTATAAAGCGAGCGAGCCGTCCGCGATCACGCTGGAAACGGCGGCGAAAGAGGTGGCCGGCGCCAAGGTCGACCGGCAACGCGTTGGGGCTATTTTTGTTTTGAGCGGTCTCAACAGCGGCAAGCGCATCGATCTGACCAAAAGGGTTACCAATCTCGGCCGGATCGGCAAACGCGCCGGGTCCATCACGCAGATCGCCGACAGTTACACGCTGACACCGGGTGAGGATGAAACACCGACATTGAACGGACGGCCTATTCCGCCGGAAGGCACCAAGCTCAAAAACGGTGACGTCATCGACGTCGCCGGCACGCGCTTGCAGTTTTATTTAAAATAAATAAACAAGAATGGACAGGATTAACAGGATTTTTCAGGATTTACAGGATTCTTTAAACTATGGTTTTTTAATCGTGTTAATCCCGTTTTTAATCCTGTAAATCCTGAAAAATCCTGTTAATCCTGTCTATTGCAATATCTCCAGCGCCTCGGTCAGGCGCCGCACCGGCAACAATTCAATACCGACATCGCCCTTTTTCGGCATATTGGCCGTCGGCACCAGCGCACGTTTGAATCCGAGTTTCGCCGCCTCGCGAATTCGCTCCTGGCCACGCTGCACCGGCCGCACCTCGCCCGCCAAGCCCACTTCGCCGAAAGCGATGAGATCTTTTCCCAGCGGCCGGTTACGCAGGCTCGACACCGTGGCCGCCAGGATCGCCAGGTCGGCGGCCGTTTCCATCACCCGCACGCCGCCCACGACATTCACGAACACGTCCTGGTCGAAAGTCGCGATGCCCGCATGCCGGTGCAGCACGGCAAGCAGCATGGCCAGGCGATTGGTGTCGAGCCCGACACAGACGCGCCGCGGGTTGGTCAAATGGCTCTGGTCGACCAGCGCCTGTACTTCCACCAGCATCGGGCGCGTACCCTCCTGTGTCGCGAGCACGACGCTGCCGGGGACAGCATCGCCCTGACGGCTCAGGAACATCGAGGATGGATTGCCGACCTCGCGCAACCCGGTCTCGGTCATGGCAAACACGCCGATCTCGTTGACCGCGCCGAAACGGTTTTTAACGGCGCGAATAATGCGAAAGGCACTGCCGGTATCGCCTTCGAAATAGAGCACCGTGTCCACCATGTGCTCCAGCACGCGCGGTCCGGCGAGCGTGCCCTCCTTGGTCACGTGGCCAACCAGAAAAAGCGCCGTGCCGGTTTGCTTGGCAAAACGCACCAGCTGCGCGGCCGACTCGCGCACCTGGGCGACACTGCCCGGCGCCGACTGAAGAAACTCGGTGAACATCGTCTGAATCGAGTCAACGACAATGACCTGTGGGTGCTCGGTTTGCGCGCAGGCAATAATTATTTCCACCTGATTTTCCGTGAGCAAGCGCAATCGATCGCCTTTAAGTCCGAGGCGCTGGGCACGCAAGGCAATCTGGTCGGACGACTCTTCGCCGCTGACGTAAAGCACATGGGTGCTCTGGCCGATCGTGGCCATCGCCTGCGTCAGCAGCGTGGATTTGCCGATGCCGGGGTCGCCGCCGATCAGCACCACCGAGCCGACCACCAGGCCGCCGCCCAGCACGCGGTCGAGCTCGCTGATGCCGGTGGGGATGCGGGCAATCATTTCCGGGGTGACTTCGGCCAGATAGCGCACCGACGCCGGTACGCCATACTGGCGTCCGGCGCGCGCCGTCGACGCAGGAACAACCGCCGCTTCATAAAGCGTGTTCCACGCGTTGCAGGACGGACACTGCCCGACCCATTTGGGCGAACTCGCGCCGCATTCGTTGCAGGTGAAAACCGATTTGACCTTGGCCATAAAGTGAATAGACAGGATTAACAGGATTTTTCAGGATTAACAGGATTTGTAAAAAATGCTTTCATGCCTTAATCCTGTAAATCCTGTGAATTGTTATCGATCACAACGCGCGGAATGCGCCCGGTCACGTGGCACAGCAGTTCGTAGGAAATGGTGCCCGCGCTCCTGGCCACTTCCTCGATCGGCAGCCCTAGCCCCCACAGCACCACCGGATCGCCGACGCCGGCCTTGGGCTGGGCGCGCAAATCGAGCGTGATCATGTCCATGGAAACCCGTCCCACGATCGGAACACGCTGGCCATTCACCAGCACCGGCGTGCCCGGCGCGGCATGGCGCGGATAACCGTCGCCATAGCCGATCGCCGCCACGCCCAGCGGCATGTCCTGCGGGCAACGCCAGTCTCCGCCATAGCCGATCGCATCGCCTTTACGCCGGGCATGCACCGCAATCAGTGCTGTCTCCAGTGTCATGACCGGCTTCAGATTCAGCTGCGCGGCGGTTTGCCCCGCCAGCGGCGACGCTCCATAAAGCATGATGCCGGGCCGCACCCAGTCAAGATGGCTCTGCGGCCAGGCCAGGATACCGGCGGAATTCGCCAGGCTCGATTCGAGACCGAGTTCTTGAATCTGCGACAGAAAAATATCGATCTGGGATTTCGTTTCAGGGTTGGAAGCAACGTCAGCACGGGCAAAATGGGACATGCAGCGGACATTCGCCACCGCGGGAGAAGTTCGCAACTGTTGCAACACATCCGGAACTGCCGCCGGTGCAAAACCGAGACGATGCATGCCGGTATCGATCTTGAGCCACACGGTGAGTTTCAACGCCGGCGCGGCCTGGGCCAGCGTCTTGAGCTGACTTTCGTGATGTATGGCCGGTTCCAGGCGGTGCTGCGCCAGCAACGGCAATTCATCGGCGCTGAAAAAACCTTCGAGCAGGCAGATCGGTTGCGCGATGCCGGCCGCGCGCAATTGGAGGCCCTCCTCCATGCTGGAGACACCGAAGGCATCCACGGCTCGATCCAGTATACGCGCCGTCCATACCAGCCCGTGACCGTAGGCATCGGCCTTGACCACGGCCATCACGCGGGCGCGCGGCGCGCGGCGGCGCGCCTGCTCGAGGTTATGCCGAAGCGCCCCGGCATCCACCAGCGCGCGCGCCGGTCTGCTCATTCAGGAATTCCCGTCGTAGCCGGCCGTGGTGTAATTTTCAAATCGGGTATATTCCCCGAGGAAGGTCAGGCGCACTTCGCCGATCGGGCCGTTACGCTGCTTGCCGATGATGATTTCGGCGGTGCCCTTGACCGGGCTGTCCTTGTTGTAAACCTCGTCGCGGTAGATGAAGAGAATCACGTCGGCGTCCTGCTCGATGGCACCGGACTCGCGCAGATCGGACATGACCGGACGCTTGTCGGTGCGGCTTTCCACGCTGCGGTTGAGCTGCGACATGGCAATCACCGGCACATCCAGCTCCTTGGCCAGGCCCTTCAGCGCGCGGGTGATATTGGAGATTTCCGTGGCGCGGTTCTCCTCCGTCCGCTCGGCGGACTGCATGAGCTGGAGGTAATCGACGATGATCAGCCCCAAGCCATGCTCGCGCTTCAGACGCCGCGCACGGGCGCGCAGCTCCATCGGCGTCAGTCCCGGGGAATCGTCGATAAAGATCGGGGCTTCGTTGAGCAGACTCACGGCCGAGGTCAGACGCGGCCAATCGTCGTCGTCCAGCTTGCCGGTACGCACGCGGTGCGCGTTGATACGTCCCAACGAGGCCATCATACGCAGCGCCAACTGCGTGCCGGGCATTTCCATGCTGAATACCGCCACCGGAATTTTGTGTCCCACGGCGGCGTTCTCGGCTATGTTCATCGCCAGGGACGTTTTTCCCATCGACGGTCTCCCGGCGATGATGACGAGGTCGGAACCCTGCAACCCGGAGGTCATTTCATCGAGATCGGTAAATCCGGTCGCCACGCCGGTGATCGAGGACTTGGAGCGAAACAATTCGTCAATGCGGTCAACGGCCTTGCTGAGCAGGGCATTCAGCGGCTGGAAATCGCCCCGCCGGTGGCCCTTTTCGCTGATGTCGAAAATACGTTTTTCGGCCAGGTCGAGCAACTCGTTAGCCGAGCGGCCTTCGGGCGTATAAATCGCGTTGCTGATATCCGCGGCGGCACGGGCGAGCTCGCGCATGACCGAGTTTTCGCGCACGATCGCCGCATAGGCGACGATATTGGCGGCACTGGGGGTGTTGTTGGCCAGCGAGCCAAGGTAGGCGAGACCACCCGCGATTTCGAGCTCGCCGCTGCGCTCGAGCCATTCCGAAACCGTCACCACGTCCGCCGGGCTGTTTTCCTCGCACAGGGCGGAAACGGCGTGAAAGATAACGCGGTGTTCGCGACGGTAGAAATCTTCGGCGGTGATAATGTCGGCGATGCGGTCCCAGCTCTGATTATCGAGCAGCAGACCGCCGAGCACGGATTGCTCGGCCTCAACGGATTGCGGCGGGACCTTGAGTAAATCGGTCACCGACTCCGTGCCATGCCTGGAAAAGGCTCGTTCTTCCACAGAGCTCCCCCCGATGCTGGACTGCCGCTTGTTTTCAGCCGACAGTAATTAATCGGCCATTATATAACGCAGCTCGTTCCATTTAACAAATGAGCTGTTCTCCCGAAAATTTCGGGTTATTTTTCGCCGACGACCGACACGATGATTTTGAAGGCGACCTCGGGGTGCAGCAATACGGAAACCTCGTGATCGCCAATATCCTTGAGCGGACCGCCGTCGAGATGGACCTCGGATTTAGCGAGCTCGAACCCGGCCTGCTGCATGGCCTCGCAGATATCGCGGGTACCGACGGAACCGAAAAGTTTGCCCTCTTCGCTCACCTTGCGCACGATCTGCAAGGTAACGCCGGACATATTCTTGGCGCGCGCCTGGGCTTTGCCGAGCACATCGGCCTGCGCCATCTCAAGCTTGGCGCGCTGCGCCTCGAACTTGGCACGGTTCGCGTCGTTGGCGGTTACCGCCTTGCCATAGGGAATAAGATAGTTGCGGGCAAAACCGGACTTGACCTTGACCTGTTCGCCAAGGGCTCCGAGATTGCGCACCTTTTCAAGCAATATAACTTCCATCTTTCATACCTCGCCGTATTCGTTCAATGGCTGTCGCAGTAAGGCATCAGCGCCAGATAGCGCGCGTACTTGATGGCACGCGTCAGTTGCCGCTGATAGCGGGCCTTGGTGCCGGTGTTGCGGCAGGGAATGATGCGGCCCGTTTCGGTAATATAGCCGCTGAGCACCGCGAGATCCTTGTAATCGATCTCTTCGACTTTCTCGACCGTGAAGCGGCAAAATTTCTTGCGTCGGAAAAAACGTGACATGGGTCAGGCTCCTTAAATCGGTTCAGCCGGCGGAATTTCCGCGGCAGCTATTTCTACTTCGACACTTTCCGCTTCAGGCGCCCCCGGCGTGGACGCCGCGGGCTTTTCTTCTTCCTTGATGAGCGGTGAGGGGCTGGTGACGGCGCGCTTGCGGCTGATGATGAGCGAACGCAGCACGGCATCGCTGAAGCGGAATGCCGACTCCAGTTCGCGCAATGTCTCGAGTTCGCACTCGATATTCATTAGCACGTAGTGCGCCTTGTGTACCTTGCTGATGGGATAAGCGAGCTGGCGACGGCCCCAGTCTTCGAGGCGGTGGATCGCCCCCTTGGTGGATTCGATCATCGTGCGGTAACGCTCGATCATCGCGGGCACTTGCTCGCTCTGGTCCGGGTGAACCAGAAACACAACTTCATAATGACGCATGCAACACTCCTTATGGATAAACATCAGCCTTCCGCTGCCGTTTTGTGGTTGTTATCGGCCGGTAAGGCAAGGGAAGCCCCGAAGGGCTTAACTGCTTAAAAGAGCGGCGGATTCTACTGGAACACCCCTCCTTCCGGCAAGCGCTGGCCGATGCCAGGTGCACACCTATACCGGGTAGAGCCGGGGTCTGATCGGGACCCTGTTGGGCTCCACTTGTCGAGAATGATCTCCACCGGCATGCGGGGCAACCCCCAATACGCGGTTTCATAACCGATGTAGGGCGGGTTAGGCACGCCTTTTGTGCCGTAACCCGCCGGATGTGCCGTCGGGTAATGCGTAAAAAAAGGTAAGGTTATGTGTTGCTGCGCAACGCTTGGCGGGTTACGCAAACTACGCTAACCCGCCCTACAAATCTGACCCGGTTTTTTCGCTGGAATCCCGCCGCGCGGGAATGACAGGCTACTGGGTTTGCGGGAAATCAGCATAGATTTTATGCCATGGCCTTAAAGTAAGCGCCATTCGCGTCAGCGAGCAATTCTCTCTAATATAAGCAACAATTCCTCTCTGGCACGGGTTTTCCCGGGTTTTCCGTTCGTTTAACCATGGCCCCAACTGAATTCAACACCTTAGCCCTCCGTGCAGACATGCTGTCCAACCTGACGTCGATGGGTTACCAGACCATGACGCCGATACAAGCCGCCAGTCTGCCGGCGGTATTGGACGGCCAGGATGTGATCGCACAAGCCAAAACCGGGAGCGGCAAAACAGCGGCCTTCGGTATCGGCTTGCTAACGAAAATTGACGCACAGAAATTTAGCGTGCAGGCGTTGGTTATATGCCCGACGCGGGAATTAGCGGATCAGGTCGGCAAAGAGATCCGCCGCCTCGCGCGCTTTACGCCAAACATTAAATTGCTGACGCTATGTGGCGGCGCACCCATCGGCCCGCAATTCGGTTCGCTGGAACATGGCGCCCACATTATTGTGGGCACACCCGGGCGCATCAAAAAACACCTGGATAAAGCCACGCTCAAGCTTGAACACGTCACGACCTTGGTGCTGGATGAAGCCGACCGCATGCTCGATATGGGTTTTTACGACGACATCGCGGCGATCGTTGCGCAAGTGCCGAGCCGCCGCCAGACGCTGCTGTTTTCCGCCACCTATCCGGCCTCGATCAAAGCACTGAGCGCACGTTTTCAAAAAAATGCCGTCGATGTGAAAGTAGAAGCGACACATGACGATGCGCATATCGAGCAGGTCTTTTATGAAACCTCAGCGCCGCAAAAATCAACTCTGCTCACCGCCTTGCTCGCGCACTACCATCCCGAATCCACAGTGGTGTTTTGCAACACAAAAGTTCAATGCCAAAACGTCGCAGACAACCTGGTTAGTGCCGGCTTTTCCGCGCAGGCCTTGCACGGCGACATGGAACAAAAAGATCGCGACCGCGTACTGATTTTGTTTTCAAATAAAAGTAACCCGATTCTGGTGGCGACCGACGTGGCCGCACGCGGATTGGATGTCAAAGATCTACAGGCCGTGATTAGTTTTGACTTGGCATTTGAGGCGGAAACACACATCCATCGTATCGGCCGCACCGGGCGCGCAGGCAAAGCCGGGCTCGCGCTCAGTCTTGTTACGCCAGCCGATGCGCAACGCATGATCGCCATTGAGGAATATCAGCAAGCGCCCTTGGTATTCGGTAACACCAGCGCGTTGCTGGAAAATCGTAGCGCAGAAAAGCCGCAGCCAATGGTCACGCTGTGCATTAACGGCGGCCGCAAAAGTAAAGTGCGTCCCGGCGATATTTTGGGAGCGCTAACCGGCGAGGCGGGTATCGCCGGCGAGCATGTCGGTAAGATTGATATCTTCGATAATCATGCGTACGTAGCGATCGCGCAATCCGTGGCGCAAAAAGCCTTAAAGTATCTTGCCGAGGGAAAAATAAAGGGCCGTAAATTCAAAGTGCGCAAACTTTAACTCGCCTGCATCGAACAGCGATGAACTGCTCTATTGAAAGCGTCCATTTTTTGGAGGACACGTGATGGCCAATTCGTTCCAAGACCAACTTCTTAAAGCCGGGCTCGTTAACCGCAATAAGGTCAATAATGCCAACCGTGAAAAACATAAACAAATAAAGCAGCAGCAACACACAAATACCCCGGCGACCAACGCGGCCAAGCTCCAGGCCCAACACACCAGCGCGGAAAAGGCCCAGCGCGACCGTGAGTTGAATCGCCAAAAAGTGGAGCTCGAAAACAAGAAGGCAACTGCCGCGCAGATCAAACAACTTGTGGAAACAAACCGGGTTGCTAAAGGCGACGGCGACTGCGCGTACCACTTTCAAGATGCCAACAAAATACAGCAGCTATACGTCACCGAAGCCACAAGAAAACAAATCGTGCAGGGCGCATTAGTCATCGTGCGGTTGGGCAACGAGTACGCGCTAGTGCCAAAACAAGCGGCCGAGAAAATCGCGCAACGCGACCCCGGCTGCCTGTTGACCATTAACGACTCGGCACAAGCAGCAGCCGACGAAGACGAGTACGCAAAATACAAAATACCGGATGACCTAACCTGGTAGCAGATCGCGCCGCCACCCTCACCTCTGGCGGCGCGCAAAACCTGGGTCAGAGAGCAATGGCACTTACTTAAGTAATTTCATAACCGATGTAGGGCGGGTTAGGCACGTCTTTTGTGCCGTAACCCGCCGGATGCGTCGTGGAGTAATGCGTAAAGAAAGCCATCGGTTGCTGCGCAACGCCTGGCGGGTTACGCAAATTATGTTAGCCCGCCCTACATTTAGACTTAAGGGAACCTCGAACAATTAAATGTAGGGTGGGTGGAGCGCAGCGAAACCCGCCGAACAATATGATTTTGTTGGGTCCGCCGCTGGCGCGGCTTGACCCAACCTACATGAGAAACAATTTTTAGAGGTTCCCTTAAGGAATCTCAGGATAATTCGATGTAGGGTGAAACGAAGTTTTCGCCAATGTCCCGTGGACATTGGCGCCGTTGAATGGGTGCAACGGTTTTGTTGCACCCCGGGCCGCCAGTCCCACGCATCATTTTGTCGATCGGTGCGCAGGGCGCACCCTACATTTTTGAATTATTCAGAAGTTACTTAAGTAAGTGCCATTATGCTCAGACCCGAGTTTTTAGGCCGCCAGCTTCACGTGCCCGACGCGTTTGGCGGCAGGCTTCACCTTTATTTCGATGTCATAGCCGAGCCGGTTCAGGCAATCCATGAGCTTGCGTTCGGAGACATTGGTGAAGTTACCGCGAAACAGGCCGGACACCTTGGGCTGAGACAGCCCCATGCGCCGACCCGCTTCTTCTTGCGACAGGCCAAGGCGACGCACGGCCTTCAGTATCTGAATAACCAGACCGGATTTGATTTTCAGCTTTTCCGCGTCTCGCAAGCCAAGATCGGCAAAGACATTGCCGGAACTCACCTCAGCTTCGAAACCTTTAACGACTCGTTTACGCATCGCGCATCTCCTTTACCATTTGCTCCGCGACCTTCAGGCGTTCGCGGATGATGTCCATGTCCGGTTTGGGTGTTGCAATGCCGTGCTTGCTCTTTTTCTGAAACACATGCAACACGAATACCGCTTCCTCGAATTTGACCGTGTACACAGCTCGATACGTGCCGCCGCGACCATCCTCGACGATCTCCAGGACTCCCGCACCGCTAAAGCCCTTTAGAACCTTGGCCGCATCGTGCTTGTCGCCGTGCTGCGCAAAATCCAAGGCATGGCCGAAAAACTTCCGAATAGGCACCAGCAGCGCCATCAGGTCGCGCTTGCTGCTCCCTATCCACACCAGCGGTTTTTCGTGTTGTCTCGTCACGTTGAGTATACCCGAAATGGTATAAAGTGAAAGGAACTCCTGGCGACGGTGGAAAAACGTGAATCTTTACAGCACTGAGACCGCCGCCGTTAACCCCCTTCCCCCTCGAATCGAAGCCTGACTATACCGCGATACAAACGGAGGTCAGCCCTCGATGTAAAGGTTGCCTGGGTCAGAGAGCAATTGTTTCTAATATTAGAAAGTATTGCTCTCTGACCCGAATGGCACTCTTCAGTAATTTCATAACCGATGTAGGGCGGGTTAGGCACGTCTTTTGTGCCGTAACCCGCCGGATGCGCCATGGGGTAATACGTAATGAAGGCTATGGGTTGCTGCGCAACGGGCAAAGCCTGGGTCAGAGAGCAATTGTTTCTAATATTAGGAGGCGCCCTTAATTATGATCCGACGCCAGCTAGCATCTCTCAGAGCAACTGGCTCAAACAGCCGCACTACTTCGCTTCATCCGATACCGCCAACCCTCCCCCAAAGCCGCCATCACAATCCGCGCGCAAGCCTCCGCATCCGAATCCGCCTGGTGATGGCGCAGCGCAATGCCAAGATGCCGGCACACATCCGGCAATTTGGTCGGGCGGATATTCCACTGCGCCCGCGCCAACTGCACGGTGCAAACGAAAGGCAGCGCCGGAGACGGCAAATCGTAGCTATCACAGCAAGCACCGAGCACGCCCTTATCGAACGGCGCGTTATGCGCCGCCAGAAACGCGACCCCCTCCAGCTCGCGCGCCATCGCGGCCCAGACCGCATCAAACCGCGGCGCATCCTTCACGTCGTCCCACGACAGACCATGAATATCCGTGAAGGTGAATTCCCGCGAGGGCGGACGAATCCGCTGATGCCAGCAACGCACAATGCGCCCGTGCTCGACCATGACAACCCCCAACGCGCAAGCACTGTCCCGGCTGTGATTGGCGGTCTCGAAGTCAATGGCGGCGAACTTGGTCATGGGGCTATGTGCATCAAATTTAACATCTGCTTTTCAGACTTCGCTTTGACTCAGGAAAACGTAGTTGATAAGTGCTAACCGTTAAGACACTAACTATTGGTCGCTGATCAATTTAAACCACTCCGACCTATTTATTCTTTGCCCATTAGAATTAAATAGGGCAAATGGTGTCTGACCCCATTGGGCACCTAAACAGCCGATGCAATCGATGGGCGTCGGGCGTGAAAGCGGCATCGGAAATCAATTTTTCCCGCAGGCCCTCAAACTCGCTCCAGGATGAAACTTGAATGCCGACGTCGATATCGCGCGTCAGGCGGGCAACCGGTACCT
>JAUSDQ010000187.1 GCA_030650525.1 Sulfuricaulis sp. | reverse complement strand
AAATTGCCGATGGTGGATCCCGGAAAAAAAGCCAGTTTCCTTCCCGCGCCGGTGCCGTCGGGTAACTCGAAATCCTGAGAAAAATCGGCACAGGCGGCGTGCACCTCGAGCCACGGGTAGTCGTGCGCCAGACGTTGCACCGACTCCAGCAGGAAATCCCGCGAGATATCGATGCCAAGATAATGGCGTGGATGCAGGGCATCGAGCAGCAGCCGAATTTTTTTGCTGGCGCCGCTGCCGAATTCAATCAGCGTGCCATCCGGTCCGGCGAGTTGTGCCACCTCTTGCTGGCAGGATTCGAGGATTCCCATCTCGGTGCGCGTGAGGTAATACTCGGGCAATTCGCCGATGGCATCGAACAGTTGTGAGCCGCGTTGGTCGTAGAAATATTTCGGCGCGATGCGTTTGTGCCGCAGCGCAAGCCCGTGCAGCACTTCATCCTGCAGCGTGGCGGGCGACGGAAGCTCGTCGTGAAACCGGACGGCACGTAGATTCATCGGTCGTCCGCCAGGCGAATCCCGGAAAATTGCCAGCGGTCCGCGGGGTAGAAGAAATTACGATAGCTGGCACGGATATGCTGTTCCGGCGTGACACAGGAGCCGCCGCGCAACACCAGTTGGTTGACCATGAATTTGCCGTTGTATTCGCCCAGCGCACCGGCGGCCGGCCGGTAGCCGGGATAGGGCGCGTAGGCGCTGCTCGTCCATTCCCAGACATCGCCGAAAATTTGCGCCGGTGTTTCGCCGGGCGCGGCCGGGAGCGGATGCAGGTAGCCCGCTTCGCGCAGATTGCCGTGCCGCGTTTGCAACTGCGCCACATCTTCCCACTCTGCTTCGGTCGGCAGGCGTTTACCGGCCCAGCGCGCGTAGGCATCGGCCTCGTAGAAACTGACATGACATACCGGCTCGTGTTCGTTCAGCGGCCGCTGACCGGCGAGGGTGAACAGCGTCCAATGCCCATCGGTTTTTTCCCAGTACAGCGGCGCCTGCCAGTGACGTTCACGGGCCGTACGCCATCCGTCCGCGAGCCAGTATTCGGGCCGCTGATAACCGCCAGCCTCGATGAATTCGAGATACTCGCCGTTGGTAACGGGACGCGCGGCGAACGCATAAGGCGTCAGCAACGTGGGGTGTCGCGGGCCTTCGTTGTCGAAGGCGAAGCCCGTCCCGGCGTGACCGATCTCCCGTGTGCCGCCCGGGTGCTCCGTCCAGTTTAGTGGCACGTCCGCGCCCGCGCCGGCGGCAGGAAGATCCCCGCGGTAGGCGGGCTTGAGCGGATTAATGGCGAAGTTGTACTTGATATCGGTCAGAAACAATTCCTGATGCTGTTCCTCGTGGTGGCAGCCGAGCGCGGCGCGCGCCGCCACCTCGGGCCAGCGATCGGCTTCCACGGTGGCCAGCAGCGCTACCATGGCGTCGTCCACCTGGGCGCGGTAGCGAAAAACCTCCGCTACCGTCGGACGCGACAGCTGTCCACGGTGGGCGCGCGGGAATGGCGCCCCGACTTGTTCATAATAAGAATTGAACAGATATTCGAATTGCGGATGAAACGGCCGGTATCCGGGGGCAAACGCCTTCAGCAGAAAAGTTTCGAAAAACCACGTCGTGTGCGCGAGGTGCCACTTGGCGGGGCTCACGTCGGGCATGGCCTGCAGGCCATAATCTTCGGGTTCCAGCGGCCGGCTGAGCGCCTCGCTCATGCGTCGCACGGCGGTGAAGCGCGCCGCCAAGTTCTCGCGCGGGCCGGAAATCGCGCGCGCCTTGTCCTGGGCCTCAGGCCTACCGCGGATGAGCATCATTCCGTTGCTCCCTTCTGGACGAACCGGCATTGAAACATACCCACGCGGGAATTCAAGCCTGTCATTCACGTTGAGGCGGGCCGAAGAGCGTAATACCGGGAAGTATTGTGCGATCCAGTTATCTTTGCCCCCGCGGCTGGCATCCACCCATGAACCTGCGGCCGAAGGCCGCAACGGCTCGCCTCCCTCTCCCACTGGGAGAGGGAATGAGGGTGAGGGAAGAGACCGCCCGGTTCATGGGTATAATTCGCGGCAGCAGTCTGCGGCCGGGCGGTCTCTCCCTGAACCGGGTATCATTTCGGATCGAACCCGATTGGTTAATAGTTTGATCTAGCGCAAAGCCCGCCGGGTGGCTTTTCCGGTAAAAACAAGACATTCTGATGGTTCCTGCAGTTAACCGATAGAAAATACGCGAGGTAATTATGGCTAATGGCGAACGTGCCCTTGAGGGAGTGCTGCGCTTTTCGGACCGCGAAGACGTGCGGGAACAACTTTTCAATCGGGTGTGGACCCAGGAGTTAAACGACGTGTTCGCGGACGTGGCAAAGTATTACGACCGCGCGAACTACGTCGCGAGCCTGGGGCTGTGGAACAAGTTCCGCAGCAGTTTTCTCGCGACCATCGAGTTGCAGAGCGGGCAGCGCGCGCTCGACGTCTGCGCCGGCACCAACGCCGTCGGCATCGCGCTGCTGCGCAAGCAGCCGGATCTCAAGGTCTATGCCATGGACCGCAGTGCGGCGATGCAGGAAGTCGGACGCCAGCTGGCCGAACGGGAAGGCTTTCATATCGAAAGCGTCATCGGCGATGTGCACCAGCTGCCGTTCCCCGACAATCATTTCGACGTGGTGACGCTGCAATGGGCGTCACGGCATTTGCGCATCATGGACGTGTCCCGGGAGATCAGGCGCGTATTGAAGCCGGGCGGGTATTTTTATCACTGCGACATGCTGCGTCCCGGCAGCAAGCTGGTGGAACGTATGTACTACGCCTATCTGCGGGTCAGCCTGTCGGTGACGGCGGTGCTGTTTCAGAGCGGCGCGACGGCGCGCAACTGTAAGAAATATTTTATTGACGCGCTGAGCTTGTTCTACTCGGCCGAAGAGCTGTCGCAATTGCTGCAGCACCTCGGCTATGAAAACGTCACGAACAAGACCCTGCTGAGCGGCATGATCGGATTTCACAAAGCGATGAAGCCTTAGCCCTGCCCCGGGCCGGACAGCGTCGTGGATAAGGTCCACCTCCTGAGCGCCATGAGCGGCGCGATGATGCAGGAGTTCAGCGCGCGCACCGCCGCCCGGCTAGGGGATTACACGCTGTTCAGGTTGTTGCTGCCGGTATTTCAGGCGTTTCTCGATATCAACGTCAGGAAGGAAATCGAGAAAGACCGGCTGGTGATCGCGTGCGCGGCCGCGGCGCAGCGCGCGGGCAGCGCGCCGCCGGAAGCGGATATCCAGCGTCTGCTGCAACAGGCCCGCGATATCGATCGGACGTTTCTCCAACAGGCCGCCGTGTTTCCCGTCAGCATTCACATCGAATACCACGATATCGAACAGATCCGCCGGCGCCGGATCGAGCGGCTGCTCGCGGCGGCCGGACGTTTATTCGCGCAATGGGAGGTGACACCGCGGTTCCGCGCGACGGTCGCCCAGTCGTATTCCCGCGCGCAGTTCGAATCCCTGCTGCGCGAGATACTGGAGCTTTACAGCGCCGAGACCAAAATGCTGAGCCGCTCGGTGCACATTCCCCAAATATTCAATTTCGCCCGGGACTCGCTGTCTGATACCGTTCATACCGTCATGGTCAGCGTGGCCAAAGACCTGGCCGGCGAGCTCACGCACAAAGTGTACCGGCGCGTGCCCTCGTCTTAGCGCCAAAAATCGCGGCTGGCATCTCTCCCGATAGGCCGGGTATCATGGGCGGATGGCCGTCGTCGCCATGCATCCATACTTGATACCGCACCGCATCGAACATTGATCTGTCCACAAATACCTCCATGCCCCTGCTGCGTTTAGAAAAGGTTTCCCTGGCTTATGGCCATCGCCCGTTGCTGGAACAGGCGCAGCTCGAGATCCGCCGTGGCGAGCGGGTCTGTCTGGTGGGGCGCAATGGCGAGGGCAAGTCGTCGTTGATCCGCCTGTTGAGCGGCGAGGTCGTGGCCGATGACGGCCATATCTGGATTCGCCCGGGCACGCGCATCGCGCACCTGGCGCAGGAGGTCAGCCCCGACAGCGACGAATCCGTGTTCGATATCGTGGCCGGCGGACTGGCCGGACTGGGCAAGCTGCTCTCGCAATACCACCACGCCGCCGCCGAGCTGGCGCAGGCGCAAACACCGGAGGGCATGCAGCGCCTGGCGCAGTTGCAGCATGAGCTCGAAGCCGGCGATGGCTGGCGCCTGGAACAACGGGTGGAAACGGTGCTGTCGCATCTGGGGCTGGACGGTGACGTCGGCATGCATGCGCTCTCCGGCGGTTGGCGCCGGCGCGTGATGCTGGCGCGCGCCCTGGTGTGCGAGCCGGACCTGTTGCTGCTCGATGAGCCGACCAATCATCTGGATATCGAGGCCATCGCCTGGCTGGAAGAATTTCTGATGAACTATTCCGGCGCGCTGCTGTTTGTCAGCCACGATCGCGCGTTTCTCAAGCGTCTCGCCACGCGCATCATCGAGCTCGACCGCGGCGCGCTCACTTCCTGGCCCGGGAGCTACGCTGACTACGTGCGCCGCAAGGAAGCTCAGCTGGCCGTGGAAACGCAGCACAATGCGCTGTTCGATAAAAAGCTCTCGCAGGAGGAGGCGTGGATACGTCAGGGCGTCAAGGCGCGCCGCACGCGCAACGAGGGCCGGGTGCGCGCGCTTGAAGCCCTGCGCGAGGAACGCCGCCAGCGCCTCAACCGCGCCGGCAAGGTGGAGCTGAAACTGGAAGAGGGCAAGCAGTCCGGTCAGCTGGTGTTCGAAGTTGAGCACGTCGATTTCAGTTTCGGCGACACCGTCGTGATAAAAGATTTTTCAGTGCGTGTCATGCGCGGCGACCGCATCGGCATCGTCGGCCCCAACGGCGCCGGCAAATCCACGCTGATCAAACTCCTGCTGGGCGAATTGGAACCGACCCGCGGAAGCCTGCGCCGCGGCACCAAACTCCAGGTCGCGTATTTCGATCAGCAGCGTGAATTGCTCGACCCGAACGCCATGGTGATGGACAGCGTCGGTGAAGGCAGCCAGACGGTGACCATCAACGGCCGCCCGCAGCATGTCGTTGGCTATTTACAGAATTTTCTATTTCCCCCGGAGCGGCTGCGGTCCCCGGTGAGCACGCTCTCCGGCGGCGAGCGCAACCGGCTCATGCTCGCGCGCCTGTTCGCGCAGCCGGCCAATCTGCTGGTGATGGACGAACCGACCAACGACCTGGACGTGGAAACGCTCGAACTGCTGGAAGAATTGCTGCTCGATTACCAGGGCACGCTGCTGCTGGTCAGCCACGACCGCGCGTTTCTGGATAACGCCGTCACCAGCACGCTGGTGTTCGAAGGCGCTGGCCGCATCGGCGAATACGTCGGCGGTTATACCGATTGGCTGCGCCAAAGGCGGAACAAGCCCGCCGCCAAGATAGAATCGCCGGCCAAGACCGCGAAGCCGCCCGCGCAAAAGCCCCACACCCCATCGCGCAAACTCTCTTATAAGGAGCAGCGTGAACTCGAAGCCCTGCCGGGAAAGATCGAATTGCTGGAAACGGAGCAGTCGCGACTGCAGGCGTCGGTGGGCGATCCCGGCTTTTATCAGCAGCCGGGCGAGACCATCTCCACCACGCTGGCGCGGCTGCAAGCGGTGACCGCTGAACTCGAGAAGCGCTATGCCCGCTGGCAAGTGTTGGAGTCGCCATTGACGGTGGCGGACGGATAGCCCGCGCACGCCATCACTTGCAGGTAAAGGAATGCCGTTGACCCCGCTCCTTGCGCGGGTTGACGCAGCGCATGTAGTAGGAAGTCGTCACGTCGCGGCCGCGGCTGGCGTAGCTGCACACCACGGATTCGCCGCGCGAGGGCGTCGAGCCGACCAGATAGAGCTGGACCCGCTTTCTTGATTCCGCTTTGGCGCCCATTCTTTCCGGCAGATTGTTGCTGTCCACTTCGACCCAGACGTTGACCGTGGCGGTGCACTTCACCGTGAACGGACGGCTATGCAGCGGTACCGCCGGCGGCTCGGCGGCGTAAGCACAGGTCCCTTCCATGCCGGCCAGTGCCATCAATATATATAGTGTCAGGCGCATTGATCTTCCTTGTTCATGCCTCTTCAGCCTAGCTGAATGGCCGGGATCGGCAAGGACTGCCAGGGTCCGGACATCGGGTAAGGTTAGTCAACTCGTCGGTTTCTGTTCAGGCGGGATAGAAAAAGCGCGGGCCGGGGTTACCGGAGGTTTGGCGAACGGCCGTCCGCCATGGCGGTGAATATTTACAAAAGCAGCGGCGTTGAGTTTGAATAAACCGTTTCCCGGCATTCCCGCGCCGACCAGAATGCAGTATCGTTCGTTATTCTTCCGAATTTCCAAGGAGCCGCACCATGGATGCCATGGCCATTCAAGCCTTCGGTGGCGTCGAGCAGTTGAAGCCCATGCATCTCCCCAACCCCCAGCCGCACGACGACGAAGTCCAGATTGAGGTTCACTGCGCCGGTGTCAACCCGGTGGACTGGAAAATCCGCGAAGGTTATCTGAAGGACGCCTTTCCCTACGAATTTCCCATCGTCCCCGGCTGGGACGCCGCCGGCACGGTCAGCGCCCTGGGCCAGAACGTCAAGGATTTCAAGATCGGCGATCGCGTTTTCGCCTACTGCCGCAAGCCCAAGATCCAGTGGGGCACCTACGCCCAATACGTCACGATGGATGCCGCCGCGGTCGCGCCGATGCCGAAAAATTTCAAGTTCGCGCAGGCCGCCGCGATCCCGCTCACGGGCCTGACCTCGTGGCAGGCGCTGTATGAAACCGCGCACCTCAAAACCGGCCAGCATGTGCTCATTCACGGCGGCGCCGGCGGCATCGGCAGCCTGGCGATCCAGCTCGCGCGCCACGTGGGCGCCACGGTGTACACCACCGCCAGCGAACATAACCACGGCTACGTCGAACACCTGGGCGCACACCATGCCATCGATTACACCGTCGAGAGTTTTGTCGAGGCCATCAAGCGCCTGCGGCCCGAAGGCGTGGACGCGGTGCTCGACACCATCGGCGGCAAAGTGCAGTTGCTGAGCTACGAGGTCATCAAACCCGGTGGCGTGCTCGTTTCCATCATCGATCCGCCGGAGGCAGAAGTGGCGGCCAGGTTTAAAGTCCGTCCGGGTTACGTGTTCGTGAGTCCCAACGGCGCGCAGTTGCGTAACATCGCCGGCCTGATCGAAGCCGGCGCGGTCAAAGCCCCCAAGCTGAAAGAGCTGCCCCTGAAAGAGGCCGCCGCGGCGCAGGAGCAAAGCCGCGGCCGGCATGTCACCGGCAAGATCGTGCTGCGGGTCAAGAAATAGGATCACAAAGCAACGACGTCTAGCGGCGCGGTCGCCGGAACCCCGTTAAACCATCCGCAGAACAACCGAGGTCGCCATGAAACCATTAAAACACGAGGCCGAACTGGTTAAAGCCGCGATCCTCGCCGGCATGAAGTATGGTGAAGATCGGGGCGCGGTCATCTTCGAGCCGACGGATTCGGCCAGCGAAAAAATCCTGTTTATCTACCGGCTGCTGGTGCACGATAAAGTCATTCAGCCTTTGCCGGAAGATCAGGTTTCGCAGCAATCCATGCGGCACAAGCTGGCCATCTGGTATTCCAAGCAGCTGCAGAAGGATCATCCGCTTTTGAAATAATTCCTCGGGAGAACTGTCCATGACGATCTCCATATATCAAGCCACGGTTGCCTGCCCCCGGACATGTTTCCGCTGTCACGCCAGATATGGATAGCCACGGACGCGGCCACGGGTGAATGACGCGGGCAGGGCAGCGCGACCTCGGTTAACGCCACACACGGTCCTTGCCCAGTTGGCCTGGCCACGGGGCTGACTGGATATGTTCGAGGTGGTCGCGATACTATGGGTCATCATGCAATTTGAAAACTTGGTGCAGAGCGGGCTCGGCTATTTCTCCGCCCATCCCTACGTCACCCTCGCTTTTCTGGCCGGTGTGGCGGTATTGGCGTATTTCAAATTGAAGATCGTTCTTAAGGCGATCTTCGCCTGCATGATTCTCGCGGCCATCGCGTACGTCGTCCTTTTTCTGGTCAATCTGACCTCGACGGGAATGGACCACACCGAGAAGTTTCTCGACAACCCGAGTCAGACGATTGACAAATTGCGGTAATATAAAAACCTTCTAACACTTTATTTTCAATGCAAGGAGATAGCATGACGATTTCCAGGTTTCAGCTAACAGCGCGTTTCATCGGGGCGATTGTCGTTATCGCCGCCATCACCGTTACCGCTTGGCCGCGCCACTCAGAGGCCGCGCCGTCAGCGGATACGGCGGCCATGCCCGCGGCGAAAAAATCCGCCCCCGGGAATTCCGCCGCGAAAACGGGGGCATCCCTCAAGGTGACGGTGTCGTTGAGCCCCGCAGTGGCCAAACAGGCCGCACCGGAGGACGTGGTGTTTATCTTTGCGCGCGCCGTGCACGGCCCGCGCATGCCCTTGGCGATTGTGCGCAAACAAGTCAAGGACCTGCCCACCACCGTCGTTCTAGACGATAGCCATGCTATGAGCCCCCAGATGAACTTGTCGAGCGTGCCCGAGGTGATCGTGGTGGCGCGCGTCTCCAAGTCCGGCATGGCCACCGCGCAAGCCGGCGATCTGGAAGGCGTGAGCAAGCCCGTCAAGCGCGGCACCAAGGCCATAACGCTCAGCATTGCCAACCAGGTGGCCGGCCAACAAGAATCGGGATCAGCTCACGGTATTCGCTATTGAACCTGCGACAAGCATGAACGCCAGCCGTGGCTGACTTTATGTTAGGATTTCAGTCACGGCGTTCCTTTCATTCTCATGGGAGGTAACAGCCAATGAACATCGACGTACTCAAGTCCGTGGCAAGTGCCATCGTCGCCAAGCAGAAGGGCGTGCTGGCGGCGGACGAAAGCAGCCCCACCATCAAGAAGCGTTTCGATTCGATCAAGCTCGAGTCCACCGCAGAAAACCGCCGGCGCTACCGCGAAATTCTTTTTACCACCGACGGTATCGAGCGCTATATCGGCGGCGTCATTCTTTTCGATGAAACGCTGCGACAGAGCACTCGCGACGGCACCCCCTTCGCCAAGCTGCTGTCGAGCCGCGGGATCGTCCCCGGGATCAAGGTCGACAAAGGCGCCAAGGCGCTGGCGCTGTACCCCGGCGACAAGGTCGCCGAGGGGCTGGACGGCTTGCGTGAACGTCTCGCCGAGTATAAACAGTTGGGCGCGAAGTTCGCGAAGTGGCGCGCGGTGATCGAGATCGACGAGCGCGATGTTCCGTCGGCCTTCGGCATTCGGGCCAATGCCCACGGGTTGGCGCGCTACGCCGCGCTGTGCCAGGAGCTGGACATCGTGCCGATCGTGGAACCGGAAGTGCTCATGGATGGCGCCCACGGCATCGAGCGCTGCGAAGCGGTAACGTCGCAGGTGCTGGAGGCGGTGTTCGCCGAACTGGACGCCCACCGCGTGGTGTTCGAGGGCATGTTGCTCAAGCCGAACATGGTGATCGCCGGCATGAAGTGCGCGCGCCAGGCCGGCGTGCAACAGGTGGCCGAAGCCACGCTGCGTTGTCTGCGCCGTTACGTGCCGGCGGCGGTTCCCGGGATTGTATTTTTGTCTGGCGGGCAGAGCGCGGAAGTTGCCACCGACCATCTGAACGCCATGAACGTAATAGGTCCGCAACCGTGGCAGGTCAGCTTTTCTTACGGGCGGGCGCTGCAGGCGCCGGTGCTGGCCGCGTGGAAGGGGCAGGAAAGCAACGTGGCCGCGGCGCAGCAGGCGCTCTTGAAACGTTGTCAATTGAACGGCCTGGCGCGCGACGGGAAGTATGCCCGGGCCATGGAAGCGGCTGGATAAATATCCGTTTAATAAAGAAGTTATGGAGCAACCCCGGTGCTCGCCGCGTTCCGCGACCGCGTGTTGTTCCTCAAGCACAACCTCAATGCCCGGGCGATTGCCTCGCTTAAGACCGAGCGCGCGAAGATACAGACCGGCATCGTTACCCTGGTGGCCAGCATGAACCGCTCGATCGCCGAGGCCGACCGCTTTATCAGGGATATGTCAGCCGAGAAAAATTGAGCCTGGCGGCGCGGACACAACTGCTCGAACCGGACCGACCACGATGCCAGGAGAGGGCGGAGTCGGTGAGTAGTAAATCGGGGCGGACTGATCTGCCCCGTTTCTTGTTTAAAGGTTGTTGCATGGCAAACTTGGATGAGGGTTCGCAAAAACTGCTAAGCGAGCTTCATCGCTTGGCGGCCCGCTGGCGTGCCGGTGAACTCGATGCATCGGTGTTCGCGGCCCGGTATTTCCTCCATTGGCAGATCGCGACACACGGCCAGGCGTTCGCGTCACGCAAACGCAAGAACGATCCGCGGCCCGACGCGGAGGAATGGCTGGCAATGCTTGCGGCGTCGCAGGGCGAGACGCGGCGCGCGCGGCTGCTCGATTGGCTGGAGCGTTATCAGTTTCGCGGCGTGATCGGTAATGTGCCGGTCGCGCTGGTTCAATGGTTGCGGGGCGCTTGGCCGCTCATCTTGCGCGAGGATATCCCGAGCCCGCGGGATATCCTGCGTTGGCAGGCACGCGGCACGCGCGCGGTGACGGTGATCACGGCCTGGCCGCGTGTGCGCGAACCGGTGCTGAACAAGCCCGATGCCTTTGCCTTTTTCCGGCACGATCTGGAGCATGCCTACAAGTTTTACCACTCGCCGGCGCTGTACGCCGGCCAGTGCGCGTTTTTTGCCAGGCTGGAGGCCGCTTTCGACCGCGGCGTGTTTACGCCGTATTTCGACGATGCCGAATTTGTCACCCGGTTTCATTACCTCATGAGCGACATGAACACGCACCCGGAGCACAGCCGCCTGTACCTGCGCGCGATCCTGATCGAGTTTTATCGGCGC
>JAUSDQ010000184.1 GCA_030650525.1 Sulfuricaulis sp. | reverse complement strand
AATCATCGCGAGATTGCCACGCTGGAAGAGGTCGGTGCGGATATCGGTGTCACCCGCGAACGTGTGCGCCAGATCCAGGTCGAAGCGCTGAAGCGTTTGCGTGTGATTCTGGAAAAGGCTGGTTATTCGGTGGACTCTTTGTTTTAACTTCAAAATAGACAGGATTAATTCTTAAATCTTTAATCTTGTTAATCCTGTCTATTCTTCAATCATCAACAACGCCGCGGCCACCCGCCGGCCATCGCTCATGAGAATATTATAGGTACGGCACGCCGCGCCGGTATCCATGACCTCAAGGCCGATGTTCGCCTCCACCAACGACCGGACGAGCGCAGCCGCCGGGAACTGCAACCGGGTGCCCGTACCTAAAATCACCACTTCCGGTTGCAGGGCGACAATCGCCTCGAAATGCCCTGTCAGCAGATCGGCAAAGGCAAGCGGCGGCCAATCGGCAATAATCCGTTGCGGCGTGACGATCAGGCTGCCGGTATAGGCTTGCGCGTTGATCGTGATGCGGCCCGGTGCGTAGCCGCGGATCAGATTTTGGCCCAGGCCCGATTCAAGCTGAATTTTCATCGTAGTTTAAATGGTGTATGGCCAATCGCCAGCGGCGCAGACATGTTCCATCGCTGTGGCGGAAGCCCTATAATGCATGCGTATTCAGCATCTTGGCGCCAAGCCCTTACTATAACAGCCCGGCCAACAGCATGTCACAGAACGACGAATTTCCGCGCATAAAGCGGCTGCCGCCCTACGTTTTCAATATCGTCAACGAACTCAAGGCGCAGGCGCGCCACCGTGGCGAAGACATTATCGATTTCGGCATGGGCAACCCCGATGGCGCCACACCCAAGCACATCGTGGACAAGCTGGTCGAGGCGGCGCAGCGCGAAGACACGCACCGCTACTCGGTCTCGCGCGGAATACCGCGCCTGCGTCGCGCCATTTGCCAGTGGTACCAACGCCGCTACGACGTGGATCTCGACATGGACAGCGAGGCGATCGTCACCATTGGTTCGAAAGAGGGTTTGTCGCATCTGGCGCTGGCCACGGTCGACAAGGGCGATTCGGTGCTGGTGCCCAATCCGAGTTATCCGATTCATACTTACGGTTTTGTCATCGCCGGCGCCGACATTCGTCACGTACCGCTGGTGCCGGGCGGGGATTTTTTTGCCGAACTTGAAAAGGCCATCAAGACGGTTTGGCCCAAGCCCAAGATGCTGGTGCTGAATTTTCCGGCCAATCCCACGACCCAGTGCGTCGACCTCCATTTCTTCGAAAAGGTAATCGCCGTAGCCAAGGAACACGGCATTTGGGTGGTGCACGATCTGGCCTATGCCGACATCGTTTTTGACGGATACAAAGCGCCATCCATTCTGCAGGTGCCGGGAGCGAAAGACGTCGCGGTGGAATTTTTCACGCTTTCCAAAAGCTACAACATGCCCGGCTGGCGCGTGGGTTTCATGTGCGGCAATCGCAAACTCGTGGCGGCCTTGGCGCGGCTCAAGTCGTATTTCGATTACGGCATGTTCACGCCCATCCAGGTGGCGGCCATCCTTGCGCTGGAAGGCCCGCAGGAATGCATAGAAGAAATCCGGTTGACCTATCAAAAACGGCGTGATGTGTTGTGCCACGGTTTATTCGCCGCCGGTTGGCCGGTGGAAAAGCCCAAGGCCACCATGTTCGTCTGGGCGCACATTCCCGAGCCGTATCGCGCCCTGGGATCGCTCGATTTTTCCAAGAAACTGTTGACCGAGGCGAAGGTGGCGGTATCCCCCGGTATCGGGTTCGGCGAATACGGTAATGAGCACGTGCGCTTCTCGCTCATTGAAAACGAACACCGCACGCGCCAGGCTATCCGGTCGATTCGTGAGATGTTCCGCAAGGATCATGTGCACGTTAATGTGCGCCAGGCAAACAACTAAAGATCGCTTTTAACCACCGATTAGAAAAACGCTATTTTCATCACTCATAAAAAAAACATGAAACCAGTCAAAATCGGCATTCTCGGCCTGGGCACCGTTGGCTGCGGCACGGTCACGGTGCTCGCGCGTAATGGACAGGAAATCGCCCGCCGTGCCGGTCGCGAGATTGAAATTGTCCAGGCGTCGGTGCGTGACCTCAAGAAAAAACGCCCCTGTTCGACCGCGGACATCCAGCTGGTCCAGGACCCGCGCGCGGTGACGCGCAATCCCGAGATCGAAATCGTTGTCGAGCTGATGGGTGGTTACGAACCGGCGCGCGAGCTGGTGCTCGATGCCATCGCGCATGGCAAGCATGTGGTCACGGCTAACAAAGCTCTGATCGCCGTGCACGGCAATGAGATTTTTGCGCGCGCCCAGGAAAAAGGCGTGATGGTGGCCTTTGAAGCGGCCGTGGCCGGCGGCGTACCTATTATCAAGACCGTGCGTGAAGGTTTCGCAGGCAACCGCATCGAATGGATCGCCGGCATTATCAATGGCACCAGTAACTTTATCCTCACTGAAATGCGCGACAAAGGGACGGATTTTGCCGACGTGCTCAAGGAAGCCCAGCGTCTGGGTTACGCCGAGACCGATCCGACTTTCGACATCGAGGGTATCGATGCGGCGCACAAGTTGACGATCCTGGCCGCGATCGCCTTCGGCATTCCGCTCAAGTTCAAAGAGGCCTACGTCGAAGGCATTACCCGGATCACGCGCATGGACGTGCAGTATGCGGAAAAACTCGGATATCGCCTGAAACTGCTGGGGATTGCCCGGCGCACCGACGGCGGCGTGGAACTGCGTGTACACCCCACGCTTATTCCCGAGCGACGACTCATCGCCAACGTGAACGGTGCCATGAACGCCGTGCTGGTCAAGGGCGACGCCGTGGGACCGACCATGTTTTACGGCGCCGGCGCGGGCGCCGAACCGACCGCCTCGGCGGTGGTGGCCGATCTGGTGGACGTGGTGCGCACGCTCACGGTCGACCCGCACCACCGCGTACCGCATCTGGCGTTTCAACCCGATGCGCTCGTCGATTTGCCGATTCTCCCCATCGAGGAGGTGCAGACCTCGTATTACCTGCGCCTGCACGCGCACGATAAGCCCGGTGTGCTGGCAGACGTGACCCGTATCCTGGCGGATGCCGGCATCAGCATTGAAGCGATTTTGCAGAAGGAACCGCATACCGGCGAAGACACCGTGCCGGTTATCATCCTGACGCAACGCGTGAAAGAGAAGAATATGAACGATGCGATTGCGCGTATTGAAAAGCTGCCCTCAATCAAGGGACATGTGGCGCGCATTCGTCTTGAGCACCTT
>JAUSDQ010000182.1 GCA_030650525.1 Sulfuricaulis sp. | reverse complement strand
TTGGTGAGATCGAGCCCGAGATTCCGCAGTTGACTGACTAGCGGAAGATCATTGCCGAACAGATACCGGAATCCCCCGGTGATGGAAATCATGGCTAGATTATCGCCCTTGCGCCAGCGCTCGTAGCGACGCAGTACCGCGTGTGCGCCAATGTCTTTCTGCTTGGCGGCGGCGTCCAGCAGCACTTCGGCGAGTGTGGCCGCATCCAGAAACCCAAGATTCACGCCTTGCCCCGCAAGCGGATGGACGGTGTGCGCGGCGTCGCCGACCAGGGCCAGGTGCGGCGCGGTGTAGGCCCTGGCGTGTGACAGTGCCAACGGGAATTCTGCGCGCGGTCCAAGCGTTTGAATTTTTCCCAAGGATGATCCGAACACCTGCTGCAGCTCCGATATAAAGGCCGCGTCATCGAGCGCCATCAACTGATCGGCACGCGCCGTGTCGGCCGACCAGACGATGGAACAGGTGTGCGGTTCATCGAGCGGCAGAAATGCCAGCGGTCCGGTGGGCAGGAAGTTCTGGCGGGCCGTCGCCTCGTGCGGCTTTTCGGTCGTGACCGTGGCCACGATACCCTTCTGGTGGAGATTGAGCGACTGGGTTTCGATGCCGGCCGCGTGCCGCACCGCGGAGTCAGCCCCGTCGGCGCCCACCAACAGCTTCGTGTTCAGGCTCCGAGCGTCCTTGAGCATGACGACAGCGCCATTATCCGCCAGCGTGATGTCGGTGATCTCGACCGGGCACAGGTAATGGACGTTGGTGAATTGATGCAGGCGCTCGATCAGCGCCGTCTGGATCACGCTGTTCTCAACGATGTAGGCCAGCGCCGGTTCGCCGATCTCGGCGGCATTGAAATGAATCGAGCCGCTGCCTGCGCCGCTCCACACCTGCATCTCCCGCACCGGCGAGACGCGCCGCCGGGCCATGCCTTCCCACGCACCGAGGTTTTCGAACAGGGCGCGCGAGGCCAGCGTGAGGGCGCTGACGCGCAGGTCGTAGCCCTTCTCCGGCGACGGCGCGGCGGGCGTGCGCTCCAGCAGCGCGACCTTGAGTGGTGAATTTCCGAGTGCACAGGCGAGCGCGGCGCCGACCATGCCGCCGCCAACGATCACGATGTCATAAGAAGATTTCATAGAATCCGATATAGACAGGATTAACAGGATTTTTCAGGATTTACAGGATTAATTCAAAAACTTTTTGGTTTTAATCATGTTAATCCTGCGTAATCCTGTGAATCCTGTGAAATTTTTTAAAGTGGTAGCCCGCGCGCGAGACGCGGGAGCTTGCCCGCGAGCCCGCTGGTGACGCGGATGAACCGGCGCTTGACGCCCGGCAACAAATCCACGGCCAGGAGCCCGACGTTGCGCGCGAGCGTGAGCGGGAAGGCGTTATTGGAAAAAATCCGGATCAGCCCGTTGGTAAAGCCCGCCGTCACCTGGTTGTCGCGATGGCGCCAGTCGGCATAGCGGCGCAGCACCGTGAGATCGCCGATGTCCGCGCCTGCGCGCACGGCATCCGTGAGAATTTCCGCGATGGCGGCCACGTCGCGCAGGCCGAGATTGAAACCCTGCCCGGCGACCGGATGCACCGTATGCGCGGCGTTGCCGATAAGCGCGAGGCGCGCACGCACCGGCTCCGGCACACGCGTAAGCGCGAGCGGATAAGCCGCGCGCTTGCCCGGCCGCGTGAAGGTCCCGAGCCGGTCGCCGAACCGGTCCTGCAAGTGATTCAGAAATTCCGCATCGCTCCAGCCGAGGATGGTCGGCACCTCTGCTGCTTTCGCGCTCCAGACGACCGCGCAGGCATTCTGACGCAACGGCAATAAGGCCAGCGGGCCGGTATCGGTGAAGCGCTCATAGGCGGTGTTGCCGTGGGGCTCACCCGCCGTGACCGTGGTCACGATGGCGCTCTGGCAGTATTCGGTGCGCTCCGCCTCGATACCCAAGGCCGCGCGCACCGCGGAATGCGCGCCGTCGGCGGCGATGACGAGGCGCGCCACCAGTGTCTTGTTCGCATCGTTATGGCGCACCATCACCGACGCCGATTCAGGACTCAGCTTGACCTCCTGCATTTCCGCCGGGCACAGCCATTCGACGTTGTTCGAGCCCGCCAGGGTCTTGAGCAGCGCCGCGCCGAGCACACGGTTGGCCACGACATAACCCAGCGCCGGCAGCCCCGCCTCGGTGGCCGCCAGCCGCGTCACGCCAAAGTGGCCGCGGTCGGAGATGTGAATGCGTTCGATGGGAGTCGCGTCCGGCGCGATGTCCTGCCAGACGCCCATGCTTTCGAATATCCGCTTCGAGCCGTAAGCCAGCGCCAGCGTGCGGTCGTCATAGCTCGGCTGGGAGGAAGCGGCGAGCGGCACCGCTTCGATCACGCCGATGCGCAACTTGCTCGCGCGCAACGCGCAGGCGAGGCTGGCGCCGACCAGTCCGCCGCCGATGATGAGAATGTCGTAAGTAGGGTTCATAAAACTGAATTCACAGGATTAACAGGATTAACAGGATTTTGCAGGATTTACAGGATTACTTCATGAATATTTTGGTTTTAATCTTGTTAATCCTGTGAATCCTGTCTATTCAGACTTTCCCCGCATTAACGCTTCAATCTCGTCGACGGCTTTGGGCGCGTCGCGCGACAGCACCTCGTTGCCATCGCGCGTGACCAGGACGTCGTCTTCAATACGCACGCCGATGTTGCGGAAGCCCGCCGGAATGTCCTTGGCGTCCGCAATGTAAAGTCCCGGCTCCACGGTAAGCACCATGCCGGGCTCGAGCAGGCGCCAAGTGTCGTCGAGTTTGTAGTCGCCGACGTCGTGCACGTCCATGCCGAGCCAGTGGCCGGTGCGGTGCATGTAGAAGCGTTTGTAGTCGCCGTTTTCGATGTGGCCATCCACGCTGCCGTTCAGCAGTCCCATATCCTTGAGTCCCTGGGTCAGAATGCGCACCGCGGCTTCGTGTGGATCGTTCCAGTGGTTGCCGGGTTTCACCTGCTCGATCGCCGCCATTTGCGCGGCCAGCACCAGCTCGTAGACCGCGCGCTGTTCGCCGCTGAAGCGGCCGGTGACCGGAAACGTGCGTGTGATATCGGCAGCGTAGCCGTCGATCTCGGCAGCGGCGTCGATCAGCAGCAGGTCGCCGGCTTTCAGCTCGGCGTTGTTCTCGGTGTAATGCAGGATACAGCCATTGGCGCCGCCGCCGACAATCGGCGGGTAGGCGGGAAACGGGCTGCCGCCTTTTCTGAATTCATGCAGCAGCTCGGCCTCAACTTCATACTCCATCATGCCCGGGCGACACGCCAGCATCGCACGCCGGTGCGCTTGCGCGGAAATCTTGGCGGCGCGCTTCATCAGACGAACCTCTTCCGGCCCCTTGAACAGGCGCATCTCGTGCAGGATGTGATCGAGGGTGACGAATTCGCCCGGGGCGTGCACACCATTGCGCGCCTTGCCGCGCACCTCGTTGACCCAGTTCATCAGGTGGGCGTCGAAATCCGGGTAGCGCCCCATGCTGTAGAACACCTTCGCGCGATTCTCAAGCAGGCCCGGCAGAATCTCGTCGATGTCGTCCATGGGAAAGGCGTCGTCGGCGCCATAGATTTCGCGCGCGCCTTCCAGCCCGGCGCGCCGGCCTTCCCAAATTTCCTTCTCCGAGTTGCGTTCACGGCAAAACAATATGTACTCGCCGTGCACACGCCCCGGCACCAGCACCGCCACCGCCTCGGGCTCGGGAAAGTGCGTCAGGTAATAAAAATCGCTGTCGGCCCGGAAGGGGAAATACACGTCGCGGTTACGCACGCGCACCGGCGCCGTGGGCAAGATCGCCACCCCGCCATTCATGTGGCTCATCAGCGTCTCGCGCCGCTTGGCAAAAACTTTCAGGTCCATGGGGAGCATTATGCCAAAAGCACGCTGATTTGGGCGCAAATCTTAGGAATTGATGACTATTCCCCGGGCGGCAGCGTTCGATGGTCAACACCATCCGCTGGTCAAAAGTGCCGCCAGCCATGTTTTCGGCCGCATGTACGCTGGCGTACAGAGCGCGGACGCCATTTACTGAAGAATGTGCTTTTCGGCGATGCCTTTGACTGCAACCGTTCCTGCACAAAATCGCCGAAAACAACCAGCCATTTCAGGAGCCCTTACAATGAAAACTCTTAACCGCTTTGCCAAATCCCTAGGCTATGCCATGGCCGCCGGCATGGTCGCCATGAGCCTGCATATGCCCACTGCAAACGCCGGCATGATCGGCACCGAGGCCACGGTTAACACCGCCCCGGCACCGCAGGAATCCAACCGTACTCACGATGCCCTCAACCGCGAAGCGGTGAAGGCAAAACTGCTTGCGCTCGGCGTCGATCCGGCACAGATACAGGCGCGCGTGGATGCGCTCACCGAAGTGGAGGTACAAGCGCTTGCCAAACATGCCGATGAGATGCCGGCCGCGGGCGCCGATACCGTTACTTGGCTGCTGATAATCTTGCTGATAGTGCTTATTATTTAATGCTAATTCCAGCCACGCGTCTTCAAGCGCCATGCGCCACATCCTTATCCTTGGATGGGCGCGCGCGTGGCACAATACCGACGGTTTAAAGCGTCCGCAAACTCCTGTCCAAATGTTTTGCTCGATACCAAAATGTTAGTTTGAAATACGTTTTTGAGATCGCTTCTTGTTATAATTCCGCTGCCCTATGACAAACCCATATCGTGCAGAACATCTCGAAGGAGATCTAAAATGAAAATATTTCGTCGCCTCACCAAACCCGTCAGCCATCTGGTCGCATTCGGTCTGCTGGCGCTGAGCCTGCATCTGCCCGCCGCGCACGCCGGCATGATCGGGACCGAGGCCGTGATCAATGCCGCTCAGGTGCAACAGGATCGCCAACGCCTGCGTACTGTCTTCAAGCGTGACGACGTGCAGGCCCAACTCATGGCCCGCGGCGTGGACCCCGCGCAGGTGCAGGCGCGCGTGGACAGTCTGACGGACCAGGAAGTGCAATCCCTGTCCGGCAAGATCGATCAGCTACCCGCCGGCGGTGACAGCGGCCTTGGGCTGCTGGTGTTCATATTCGTCGTGCTGCTGATCACCGACATCCTCGGTTTCACCAACATCTTCCCGTTCGTCAAACATCCTAAGCGCTAACCGTCATCGCTGGCGATGACATTGACGCGTCGCACCCGCACCGCCCGGATTTTTCCGGGCGGTTTTTTGCTGCTCGCCTTCCTGCTCGCAACGGGTTGCACCACGCCGCAGACTGACCGCATCCGCGCCACCGCCGACGCCTTGCCGCGGCCGGTGGAACTCACGACCGTGGCGTTTTTCCCGCAGGAGGAATATCACTGCGGGCCGGCCGCCTTGGCTACCACGCTCAACTGGGCGGGTGTCCCCGTCACGCCGGCGGAACTGGCATCCCAGGTTTACCTGCCCGGGCGTCAAGGCAGTCTGCAACTGGAACTGATCGGCGCGGCGCGGCGTCACGGGCGCATTCCCTACGTACTGCGGCCGGAACTCGAATCGGTTTTCGCCGAGGTGGCAGCCGGCAACCCGGTATTGATTCTGCAGAACTTGAGTTTCTGGTGGTATCCAAAATGGCATTACGCCGTGGTGGTCGGTTTCGATCTGAAACACGACCGGATGGTGCTGCGCTCCGGGCGCGAGCAACGCCATGTCGTTCCCATCGAAGTATTTGAACGTACCTGGCGCCGCGGGGATTACTGGGCCATGGTGGTCATGCCGCCCGACCGCCTGCCGTTCACCGCCGAGGAGATCCCCTACGTGCAGGCGGTAGCGCCGCTTGAACGTCTGTCACGTTGGCAGGAAACATCGGTGGCATACGCCACGGCGCTCGATCGCTGGCCGAAGAGTCTGGCGGCGCGGATGGGCCTGGGCAACAGTCGCTACGCGCAGGCCGACGTGCGCGGAGCGGAAGCGGCGTTCCGGCAGGCAACACAGGAGCATCCCGACGCGGCCGTGGCATTCAACAATCTCGCCCAAGTGCTCGCCGATCAGAACCGTTATCACCAAGCCCACGCGGCGGCGCGGCGCGCGGTGGAGCTCGGCGGACCGCAAAGCGAAACCTTCCACGAGACCTTGAAGCAAATCGAGGCGAAGCTCGAAAAGAAAAGCTAGGGGCCGCTTACATTCCTTGAGTAGGGTGTGCTGAGCGGAAGCGAAGCGCACCGGACCGCTCAAACTCAAACGGTACGCAACGCTTCGCTTTTGCGCACCCTACAAAAAGGCACTGGGCGGACCGCAGATCGAATCGCGGTCGGAACAGAATACGGCTCAGTGACGCGACGCGGGCGGCTGCAATTCCTCGAACACGAGTTGCACTCCCACGCGCAGGTATTCAACGATTTCGACCAGCGCCTTGGCTTCCTCTTCGTCGGCGAGCGAGGCATCCAGCTCGGCCTCCGAGAGGCGCGTAATGTCGCGGACGATCTCGCCGGCATCGCCGGACAGCGTCCGCGTCTCCGGCACACCCCCGGCATGCAGCCCCAACAGGTAGCCGCGGCACCAGTCGGTCAAGCCCTCGATCTGCTCGGCGAGACTGTGTTCATCCCCGGGGAGCAATGGTGCAAAATCACATTCCAGCCCGTGCAGGTGCGCGTAAGTGGCGCGGTGCAGCGCCGCCAGCGCCTGCGACAGGGTCGACGCAGTCTCATGATTTCGTGCGGCCTCGCGACCGAGGATCAATCCCTGCCAAGCCACGCGGGCGCCCTCCGGCGCGCACAACACGCCGGTGATAATCCCGTGGGCTTCGGCCGCGCCGGTCGGCACGCCGGCCTCCTGCAGCAGGCGCACGGCTTCATCGTAGGCGGGGAGATCAGGGGTGGTTTCCACGGTGCAACAACGCTAGGCCGGCGATCGGCGGTCCGGGTGTTGAAGGGGAGGAAATTCTACACCTACCGGGACGCGGCCGAAAGCGTTGACCCGTGCCAGCGTCGGTCCTATAGTGACTGTATATGGCAAGCGATGACACCCGCGTGGAAAGCGCGGATCTCAAGATTCTGGAAAGCCGCATTGACGAACTCATCGAGACATGCCGGCGCCTGAAGCTCGAAAACTCGTCGCTCAAGTCGGACCAGAACAATCTGAACGAACAACACGCGCGCCTGATGGAAAAAACCCGCCTGGCGCGCGCGCGCATCGAAACGATGATTGACCGGCTCAAAGCACTGGAGCGCAGCTGACGTGAAGGAAACTCGCGACGGTGTGACCGTCACCATTCTCGGCAAAGAGTTCATGGTGGCCTGCCCGGAAGACGAACGCGCCAGCCTGGTCGCCGCGGCATCTTATCTCGATAAAAAAATGCGCGAGATCCAGACGAGCGGCAAGGTCATCGGCACGGAACGTACGGCCGTCATGGCCGCGCTCAACATCGCGCACGAATTTCTCGAACTGCGCGGCCGCGGCGGCATGGCCATTGACACCACGCAAAAAATCAAATTCCTGCAAACCAAGATCGATGCCGTTTTGCGCTGGGATGCACAAACCCGCCAATAGGTATATATTTGTAGTGCGCCCCCTGCGGTGTGCGTGATTGCTCCAGTTATCCTCTGAACCTATAAGTGCTTTTAACGGGAGCCAGATTGTAGATGCTGTTGTGCATGTCCGCCTCGTTGCGGAAAGCCTGATGCATCTCTGAGGCACCCACTTGAACCTCACGGTTCAAGGCTACGGAGCAACACGGCATCTGCGGAGGGCGTCTTTTTTTGCTTAGCGATTCTTCAGTGCCTACTGACAAAACCGACCTGCGCCGCACACTCCGCGCCAAACGCCAATCACTGTCCGCCGATAATCAGAAGCTCGCGGCGCGCGCGCTCGCCGTGAACGTGGCGGGCACGCGCCTGTTCCTCACCAGCCGGCGCATCGCCTGTTATCTGCCGAACGACGGCGAGATCGACACCGGCCGCGTCATCGAGCACATCCGCCGCCTGCGCAAAATCCTTTACCTGCCGGTACTCTCACCCCTGGCGCACGACCGGCTGTGGTTCGCCGAGGCCAAACCCAAGACCAAGCTGGTACCGAACCGCTTCGGCATCCCCGAGCCGGCGGTCCCGGCGCGCGACTTGGTGCGGGCGCAGGAACTGGATTTGATTCTCATGCCGCTCGTGGGCTTCGACGACCGCGGCAATCGGCTCGGTATGGGCGGCGGCTTCTACGACCGCAGCCTGGAATTCCTGCGCCACCGTCGCCACTGGCACAAGCCACAGGTGCTCGGAATCGCCTATGATTTCCAGCGGATTAACAGATTGACACCCGATTCCTGGGACATCCCCCTGCAGGGGGTCATCACCGACCGGGCGGTCTATCTTTACTAACAGTTCATCGATTTATTCGAAAAGGTAAGCGTCATGAATCTGCTCTTTATCGGCGACGTGGTCGGTCAACCCGGACGGCGCGCCATTTCCGATCAGCTCCCCGGCCTGCGTCAACGCTTCAAGCTCGATCTGGTGGTGGCCAATGCCGAGAACATCGCCGACGGCGCCGGCGTCACCAAAAAAACCGCCAACGAACTGTTCGCCGCGGGCGTCGACGTGCTGACCAACGGCAACCACGCCTGGGACAAGAAAGAAGCGCTCGAATACATCACCACCGAACCGCGCCTGCTGCGGCCGCATAATTATCCCGATGGCACCCCCGGCACCGGCTGGTTCGTGGCCACGCTCGGATCGGGCCACAAGGTCGGCATTCTCAATCTCATGGGCAACATCTACATGCATCCGCATCTGGCCTGTCCGTTTGCCGCCGCCGAGCGCGCACTCGCGGCGAAACCGGATGAGGTGAAGATGGTGCTCGTGGACCTGCACGCGGAAGTCACGAGCGAAAAAATGGCCATGGGCTGGTACCTCGATGGGCGCGTGAGCGCCGTCGTCGGCACGCACACCCATGTACCGACCGCCGACGAGCGCGTGCTGCCGCGCGGCACCGGCTATATCACCGACGTCGGCATGACCGGCTGCTACGATTCCGTAATCGGCATGGACACACAGAAATCCCTCAAGCGCTTCGTGCAAAAGCTGCCCGAGCGTTTCGAGGTGGCGGAAGGCCTCGGCACTATCTGCGGCGTGCTGCTCGACCTCGACGAAGCCACCGGCCTGTGCCGTACCATCACGCGCCTGCGGGTCAACGAGAGCATCGCCCAGACCAAGATCAAGGTCGCTTAGTCTTCGAGACGCTGGCCAGCGATGGACCTCACCCTCGTCATCGGCAACAAGAATTATTCCTCCTGGTCGCTGCGGCCGTGGCTGGTGCTGAAACAGGCGGGCATTCCGTTCCGGGAAATTTTCATTTCGCTTTACACCGAGAGCTCGCGCGCCGAGATCGGGAAGTATTCACCCTCGGGCAAGGTGCCGGTGCTGATCGACGGCAAAATCACGATGTGGGAATCGCTCGCGATCGGCGAGTACCTCGCCGAAAAATTCCCGCACAAGCATCTGTGGCCAGCCGATACCGCGGCGCGGGCCGTGGCGCGCTCGGCGGCGACTGAGATGCACGCGGGTTTTCCCGCGCTCCGGCAGCATATGTCTATGAACTGCCGTAAACACCTGCCGGGCAAGGGCCGCACCCCCGAGGGGCTGAAGGATATCGCGCGCATCACGGCGTTGTGGAACGACTGCCGCGCGCGTTTCGGCAAGGGCGGCGGTTTTCTGTTTGGAAAATTCAGCATCGCCGACGCCATGTACGCGCCGGTGGCGCTGCGCTTCGTGACCTACGCGGTCGAGCTCGACCCGGTCTGCGCGGCCTATGTCCAGGCCATCACCGCCCTGCCGGCGATTCAACAATGGGTCGCGGACGCGCGCGTCGAAACCGAGGTCATCCCGCAGTTCGAGCCGTACGCATGAATTACTGGTTAATGAAATCCGAGCCGAAGTCGTTCAGTATCGCCGACCTGCAATCGCGTCCGAAAAAAACCGAGCATTGGGACGGCGTGCGCAACTACCAGGCGCGCAATTTCATGCGCGCCATGAAAAAAGGCGATCTCGCGTTTTTCTATCACTCGAGCTGCGCGCTGCCGGGCGTCTATGGCATCATCGAGATCGCGCGCGCGGCCTATCCCGATCACAGCGCCCGGGATCCGGAAAACCATCACTATGACCCGAAGAGCACCCCGGAACGACCGTTGTGGGACATGGTGGACGTGCGCTTCCAGCGCGAATTCAAGCGGCCAGTCACGCTCACTGCGATCAAGACACAGGCGACACTGAAATCCATGCGTCTGGTGCAGCGCGGCAGCCGGCTGTCGGTCATGCCGGTGACAGCGCAGGAATGGCGAGCTATATTGCAGTTGGAAAAAAAATCCTGAACAGTTTTCGGGCAGGGTACGTTCCACGCACCAGAAAATCTTTCTTTCAACCGCTTTGTCAGGAGAATTTTATAAATGAAGAAATTGATCCGGCTCTTTTTCCTCTCTATTGTTTCCATTCTGCCACTTGGCGTTAACGGCGCGAACGCCGCTATCAAAACGGAAAATCCCCGCGTGCGCATCACCACCGGTCTTGGTGCGATCGAACTTGAGCTCAACGCCGACAAGGCGCCGCAAACGGTCAAGAATTTCCTCGCCTATGTTGAGCGGGGCTACTATAACGGTACCGTCTTTCACCGCGTGATCCCGGGCTTCATGATCCAGGGCGGCGGCTTCGTGCCCGGCATGCGCGAAAAAACCACCGGCGTGCCGGTCAAGAACGAGGCCGACAACGGGCTCAAGAACGCCGCCGGCACCATCGCCATGGCACGCACCTCCGACCCGCAGTCCGCCTCGGCGCAGTTCTTCATCAACACCGTGGACAATCCCGCTCTCGATCACCGCGACAAGACCACGTCGGGCTGGGGTTATGCCGTGTTCGGCAAAGTCACCAAAGGCTTGGACGTGATGAAGAAGATCGAATCGGTCTCGACCCACACCGTCGGGTCGTTTCAGAATGTACCGGTGAAGGATGTGGTAATAGAGAAGGTGGAGTTGATTAAAAAATAATGGGGGGCGATTCCGCCTGTCTTATAACGTCTTTGTCATTCCCGCGGAAGCTGGGCAGCAACAAGCTTTAAGAGTTTGTTGAAAAAGTCCGAAAAACATCCGAATCCGTCATTCCGGCGAAAGCCGGAATCCAGCATATTAATGATTTTGTTGATTTTAATTTTCTGGACCCTAGCTTTCGCCGGGGTGACGAAGCGTTTTTCAACAAAGCTTTAAAGGCTTCGTCCGTTACACACGCGGTTAATGCCTGACAGTTTCGAACAGGCTCGACGTGACGTGAATCAGTCCAAGCAGTTTTTGTGAGTCAAGTTCATGGCGTACCAGGTCTGCGCCCATTTCGATGCTGGAAAGAATCAGGCTGTCCCCTTGGGCGTCCAGGTTGACTCCTCCCCTGGCGTGCACAGCCGTGGCTATCCCTTCAAAAAGTGGCAAGACTTGCTTGACTTGCCCAGAGGCGGCATAGACCCGAAAACGCTCATCATGCTCTGCATTACCCGTCTTGACTCGTTCCAGGCCGGGCATAGGAAAGGTTTCCGATAAACCCTGAAAGAGCTTGCCAACGATGGCAGGTGTCTCTGGAATACTATCTATGGAGAATCGCGGCAAATCCAATTCCCGCGAAACCAGGCATACAAGCAGCCATTGCCCGCCCCGCGCCTTACCGCTGGCGCTGGCGAATCGGTAGTCGCAAACGAAAAGATCATAACGGCCATCCGGCGATGCCCGGCGATAGAGATGCATTAACAAGCGCTTGCCCTGATGGCGAGGGTTCACAATCAGCAAGCGTTGCGCCAGAGCCGCCTTTTCGCCCTTGGAGTGGCATACCTCGAAACCAATCGGCAAGAGCGCCGTTTCAATCTTCTTGCGCCGTCTTCCTGCATCAAGAACTGTCAGGTAGACGAACAAACCCGCAATAAGGGAAAACCCAAGAAGCGCAAACACAACAATCATGAAATTGCTCATGAGGAGCCTAGCGTTCCGCGCGAGCCAATAGGCGAGCGTCGGCCTCGACGCGGCTGTTAGGGTTCCTGCCGGAAGGCTTTTGCCATTTCATTTAATTCCCCGAGTGCTTCCTCATCCTTTAATCGAGAAAGCAGCTCAGCACCAACTCGAATGCGAATCTCAATTCCAATCTTGACCAAACCTTCCAATTCGTCTTCAGGATAGCTTGGTTCCACCGAATCCTCCCCAATTCTGCGCTTGACGTGCTCGCAACCACCGTGTGTCAGGTCATGAAAAGCGAGCAGGTTCTTAGCGGTTGTTGCATGAATCCATGCGCCCCCTGTTTCCGGATTCTTACCGATTGCGGCCAAGAGACCAGGAAACATGGGGCATTTGCCATTAAGAAAGCCGTCAACTTGTTCGTTGGAGGCGCAATTCAGTAGCCAAAAGCCGCGAACGTAACCTTCCAAAAGTGGTCGCCCAAGCGACAAGGCTGGGCCTGGAACTTTTGCTTGGAGCAAAACGATAATCGCGTCACCAATGTCCAACGTAAGCTGGAAAATAGCAAGCCCCGTCCGCTCACGAATTCCATTGGGATAGCGCCTATCGTTGGTCTTCTCATGTAGCCAGATTCCGAAATGCTTGGCTTGTTCGATGCGATCAGCGAGAGACATGGTCCGGAGCCCTAACGTAATAATTAAGGGGCGCCGATAGGCGCCCCTCTTGAATGCCGGGTTAGGGTGGTGACCATGTCGCTACTTTTTGAACACAGAAATCATAATGGCTACAAATATAACTATGCCAAATATAAGCCCAAGGGTGCCACCACCTCCACCACCCCTTGGTGTTGCACTAGCCGTCGAAGCGAACAGAAGAATGGACGTAAAAGCGACCCAGCGAATCACGGCTTCAAGATATTGCGGCATGTAAATCTCCTGTGAGCGATAAGTCGGCAAACCCTAGCGTCATGCTGTGCGGCGGGCCCGCACGGCCATGAAAATAGTACGCGGCTTCCGGCCCGTCCGCACCAGCTAAAGTTAGAGCGCGGGCTTATAGCTGACCAATGAGGTCGCCAAACAGAACGGTCTTGCCCCGAAACCGAATATGAACGTGAGAGACATAGCATTGGTTTCGATTCTTCGATTCAAGGAAAAGCAACGTCTTCCAAACCGTACCGAATACCCGCTTAGCGTCTCGACGATCGACGCGGGTCGGCACAACGGACAACCCAAGCGCCTTCGTACGGCGCGTGCTCGGATTGACGCGAGCAGAATACTTCTTGTCGCCGAACGCGGGATGTTTCACGGCTGCGTGCAGCACCATGGATGGTGAGCCGCCCCAAGAGTACTCGATTTCCCAAAGGTGGTTGTGAAAGATTGCATCTCGGAGCACATACACATCGATCAAAGCTTTCCGATGGCGGAGCCGAGGGTACAGGTGAATAAGCACACCCAAGGCATTGCGAAGATCCGTTGGCACGGCGGCCCGCTGAATATAGCGAACACGCACCACGTACGACTCGAACATTGCGACGAGGAGCAACACCACAGAAGCAGCGTAGCCATGCTCAAAGTACCCTGACTGCACCGCATTGGACCGCGGCCGCGGTAGCGCAAGCCAGCGGTCAATGAGGTCAGCAATCGGCTGGAAATACGAGGAGCCAAGAATACTGACCTGATCATCTTTCGTCCGCGCCACGTGTGTATCTGTGCTCTAACGCCCGCGCTCACCGGCGCCGAGCGAGCTTGCGAGCGAGGGAACCCTAGCGCGCAGCGCTGGGGCGTCCGAGTGGAGCGCGTGGTTAGCCGGCATTTCGCGGGCTACTCAGATACTTGCTGCCATCCTCGTAGCGCCAGGCACCTCGCAGCCATGTTCCTATCGACTTCGGTGCTCATAACCCCCGGACCGCCAGACACCAAGACGCCGATTTGATGAGTATTCTCGCGGTCGCACTCATATGAATCACGATCAAACTCTGCCTGCCCGTATGCTGGATGGCTGACATTTCTGTAATGCTGGGTAGTAGCGCATCCCGACAGGGCCAGAAGCAGAACGAGAACTTTCTTCATGGAATTACCTCGCAGTATCACCAGCAATTTCTTTGAATGGCCAGACATAGATTAAGATATTAAAGGAGATATTAAAGGGGACGCTACCCTTTTTCATCATCCTTCCTCATTATTTGCTTCGATGTCATTTCGCAGAATGACCATGAAATCCGCAGGCTTTGCCATGGTGTTTCCTTTATGGCTAACGTAATTTAGACGTCACATTCTGACGTATAACCTGGCCCCGTGACGTCTAACTTGGCAGGGTCGGTTGGTCATAAGCGGTTTGCCAACAGGCACTTAGGTCATAAGCCGACATGGCTATGCAGTATTAACCGATCCGACAAACCCTGCAAGGCCACCTGAGTCAGGCTCAGGCAGGGAAAAGGTGTTGTTCCAAGCCCCGTAGCGCGCGCCGAGTACCGCAGACCTACCGGGAGCATTTAAGCGAGTCCGTGTTTGAGCCCGTGGCGCGAATATACGGCAAGACGAGCGAGCGCAGCGAGCAGGGCTACATTTCTGCGCCCGGCGAGTTGGCGAGCGCCCGGTGGGGCGAGGGCGAGACGGAGTAGTGAGGCCAGTCCAGTGGACTGTCCTCCCGTCGAGCGGGTGCGTCGCATTGTGATGCGCCCCGGGCACGAAGGAGCAGTCGCGCGCTCCGGGCGTGCTTTCTTTCGGTTACCTTTCTTTGCACGAACAAAGAAAGGTAACCCAGGGTGCAGGGGCGGAGCCACCCGCAATTATGCGGTTGAATCGCGGCCGCAGGCCGCTCGACTTTACGTGGGAATGACAACAAAGCCATTCGGCGGGTTACGGCAAAAAACGCCTAACCCGCCCTACATTAATGACAAAGACGAACTAGCTCAGAAACAATTTATACGCCGGATTCCCCGTCTCCTCGGCATATTCATAACCCAGTGCATCCAGAAATTTCTGGAACGCCTTCTTATCCTGGGGCGGGACCTGCATGCCGACCAGCACGCGGCCGAAGTCGGCGCCGTGGGAGCGGTAGTGAAATAAACTGATATTCCAGCGCCCGCCCATCTTGTCGAGGAAGTTCATGAGCGCCCCGGGGCGTTCGGGGAACTGGAAACGGTAGAGGATTTCATCCACCGCGTTCGGCGCGCGGCCGCCGACGAGGTGGCGGATGTGCAGCTTGGCCATTTCGTTGTCGGTCATGTCGAGCGTGGCGTAGCCGTGCTGGCGCAGCGTGCCCATGAGCTGGCGCGCGTCCACGGTGTCCGGTGGGACCTGCACGCCGACAAAGATGTGCGCATTCTTCGGATTATCGAAGCGGTAATTGAATTCGGTGATATTGTGATCGCCGAGGATGGTGCAAAATTTCTTGAGCGCGCCGGGGCGCTCGGGGATCGTGACGGCGAACAGCGCCTCGCGCCGCTCGCCGACCTCGGCGCGCTCCGCCACGTAGCGCAGCCGATCGAAGTTCACGTTGGCGCCGGAGGCGATCGCGACAAGGTTTTTGTTCTTGAGGCGCTTCTGCTGCGCATAGCGCTTGAGACCGGCGTAGGCGAGCGCGCCGGCCGGTTCGAGGATCGAGCGGCGGTCCTCGAAGATGTCCTTGATCGCGGCGCATATCTCGTCGTTCGAGACGATCACCATCTCGTCCACGAACTGTTTGCAGAGCCGGAAGGTTTCCTCGCCCACCTGCCGCACCGCGACACCGTCAGCGAAGATGCCGACGTGATCGAGCAGCACGCGCTTGCCGGCCTTGAGCGATTTTTCCATGGCGTCGGCGTCCTCGGGCTCGACACCGATGATTTTTATTTCGGGGCGCCGTTGCTTGATGTACACCGCAATGCCGGCGATCAGCCCGCCACCGCCCACGGGCACAAAAATCGCATGGATTGGGCCGCTGTGCTGCTTTAGGATTTCCATGCCGATGGTGCCCTGCCCGGCGATCACGTCCGGGTCGTCATAGGGATGCACAAAAACCAGTTTGCGTTTGTCGGCAATTTCGCGCGCGTGGGTGTAGGCCGCGTCATAATTGTCGCCGTGCAGCACGACCTTGCCGCCCAGGTTGCGCACGGCATCCACCTTGATCTGCGGGGTGGTGCGCGGCATGACGATCGTCGCCTTGGTGCCCAGCTTCGCGGCGGCCAGCGCCACGCCTTGCGCATGGTTGCCGGCGGAGGCGGTCACCACGCCCTTTTTCAGTTCCGCCTTCGGCAGGCCCGCCATCTTGTTGTATGCCCCGCGGCATTTGAACGAAAACACCGGCTGCTCGTCCTCGCGCTTGAGCCAGACGCGGTTGCCGGTGCGGCGCGACAGGACGGGGGCGAGTTCGAGGGGTGTTTCGCGTGCGACGTCGTACACGCGGGCGCTCTCGATTTTCTTCAGGTATTTCTGGGGCATTTCGGTAATTTATCAGATCGGCCGCTTCATTATCACACGGATAATAGGTATTCTGGCGCCCTTTCAGGCATCACGGGAACAACATGACTCCGGACGAAAAGAAAAAGGCCGTCGCGCTGGCGGCCCTGGAATACGTGGAATCCGGTTGGGTGATCGGCATCGGTACCGGCTCCACCGCCAATTGTTTCATCGACGAGCTGGCCAAGATCAAGGGCAAGCTCGACGGCGCGGTCGCGAGCTCCAACGCCACGGCCGAACGGCTGAAGAAGATCGGCATTCCGGTGTTCGATCTCAACGCCACCGGCGACCTGCCGCTGTACGTGGACGGCGCCGACGAGGCGACCAAGCACCTGCACCTGATCAAGGGCGGCGGTGGCGCGCTCACGCGCGAGAAGATCGTGGCCGCGGCCAGCGCGAAATTCGTCTGCATCGCGGACGACTCGAAACTCGTGGACGTGCTCGGCAAGTTCCCGCTGCCGCTCGAGGTCATCCCGATGGCGCGCAGCCTGGTGGCGCGGAAAATCGTGGAACTCGGGGGCCAACCGGTGCTGCGCGAGAACTTCAAGACCGACAACGGCAACATCATTCTCGACGTGTACAACCTGAGCATCCTGAATCCGGTGGAACTGGAAGAGAAACTCGACCACCTCGCCGGCGTGGTCACCAACGGCCTGTTCGCGCGCCACCCGGCGGACGTGCTGCTGCTGGCCTCGGATCAGGGCGTGAAGACGCTCACGTAGCCGCCGGATCCCGAGGCGCAGCTCTTTCGGAGACGGCGGCAGTAGCGCTCATGGAAA
>JAUSDQ010000178.1 GCA_030650525.1 Sulfuricaulis sp. | reverse complement strand
GCCAAGGTGATTACGCTGGAACGTATGGTGTTTCCGGAGCCGGTGATTCACGTCGCGGTGGAGCCGAAGACTAAAGTGGATCAGGAAAAGATGGGCATGGCGCTGAATCGTTTGGCGCAGGAAGACCCTTCTTTCCGCGTGCGCTCCGATGAGGAATCGGGACAGACCATTATTTCCGGTATGGGTGAGTTGCATCTGGAAGTTCTGGTTGAACGCATGAAGCGTGAGTTCGGCGTGGAAGCCAATGTGGGTGCGCCGCAAGTGGCTTATCGTGAAGCCATCCGCAAGCCAGTTGAAGTTGAAGGTAAATTCGTCAAGCAATCCGGTGGTCGCGGCCAATACGGCCACGTGTGGTTGAAGATCGAGCCAAATGAAGCCGGCAAAGGCTTCGAGTTTGTGGATGCGATCAAGGGTGGTTCCGTACCGCGCGAATTTATTCCGGCTGTCAGGAAGGGGTTGGAAGATACGCTGCCGAATGGCGTGTTGGCTGGTTACCCGGTCGTGGACGTGAAGGTCACCCTGTTCGATGGTTCGTACCATGACGTGGACTCCAACGAAAACGCCTTCAAGATGGCGGCTTCAATGGGCTTCAAGGACGGGATGCGCAAGGCCAGTCCGGTGCTGCTCGAGCCGATGATGTCGGTCGAAGTGGAAACCCCGGAAGACTACACCGGCACGGTAATGGGCGATCTGTCGTCGCGTCGCGGCATGGTGCAAGGGATGGAAGATATGGCGGGCGGTAGCAAGGTGGTCAAAGCCGAGGTACCGCTGGCAGAAATGTTCGGTTACTCCACCGCACTGCGTTCCGCAACGCAAGGTCGTGCGACCTATACGATGGAATTCAAGCACTATACCGAAGCGCCGAAGAATGTTGCTGAAGCAATCATGAACAAGAAATAATTTTCAAATCCAAAAGATAACTACTAGATAGAGGCGATTATCATGGCAAAGAGCAAATTTGAACGGACCAAGCCGCACGTCAACGTGGGCACGATCGGCCACGTGGACCACGGCAAGACCACCCTGACGGCGGCGATCACGACTGTGTTGTCGAAGAAATTCGGCGGCGAAGCCAAGGCGTACGACCAGATCGACGCGGCGCCGGAAGAAAAGGCGCGCGGCATCACCATCAACACCGCGCACGTCGAATACGAAACGGCCAACCGCCACTACGCCCACGTAGACTGCCCGGGTCACGCCGACTACATCAAGAACATGATCACCGGCGCGGCGCAAATGGACGGAGCCATCCTGGTCTGTTCCGCCGCCGACGGCCCGATGCCGCAGACGCGCGAGCATATTTTGCTGGCACGCCAGGTCGGCGTACCTTACATCGTCGTATTCATGAACAAATGCGACATGGTCGACGACGAAGAACTGCTCGAACTGGTCGAAATGGAATTGCGCGAACTGCTCTCCAAATACGACTTCCCCGGCGACGACATCCCGATCATCAAAGGCTCCGCACTGAAAGCCCTGCAAGGCGACCAGAGCGAACTTGGCGAACCCGCCATTTTCCGTCTGGCCGACGCCCTCGACAGCTACATCCCCCAGCCCCAGCGCGCGCTGGACGGCACCTTCCTGATGCCGGTCGAAGACGTATTCTCCATCTCCGGTCGCGGCACCGTCGTGACCGGTCGTATCGAACGCGGCATCGTCAAGGTTGGCGAAGAACTCGAAATCGTCGGCATCAAGCCAACGCTCAAGACCACCTGCACCGGTGTGGAAATGTTCCGCAAACTGCTCGATCAAGGCCAGGCTGGCGACAACGTCGGCGTACTGCTGCGCGGCACCAAGCGCGAAGAAGTCGAGCGTGGACAAGTATTGGCCAAGCCTGGCAGCATCACCCCGCACACCAAATTCACCGCCGAAATCTACGTCTTGAGCAAAGAAGAAGGGGGT
>JAUSDQ010000175.1 GCA_030650525.1 Sulfuricaulis sp. | reverse complement strand
CTGGTGCCGCTGATTGCCCTGCTGTCAGCGTGCGGCACCCTTTCCCGCAGCGGCGGTTATTTTGAAGATGACGGCCCGGAGCACCGTCCGCCGGCGGACATCGCCAACATTCCGGACGCAGTCCCGAAACCGGAGCCACGTGCCGCTTCCGGTAACAATCCTTACGCGGTCTATGGCGTTACCTATACGCCGCTCGCGGACACCAGCGGCTACCGCGAACGCGGTGTCGCCTCATGGTATGGCAAGAAGTTTCACGGCCGGCGCACGTCGAGCGGCGAACCCTACGACATGTATGCCATGACCGCGGCACACAAAACTTTGCCGCTGCCCTCGTACGTACGGGTGCGCAACCTGGAGAACGGCCGATCCGTCATGGTGCGCGTCAACGACCGCGGGCCGTTCTTGCACAACCGGCTGATTGACCTGTCCTATGCCGGCGCCGCCAAACTCGGCATTCTCGGCACCGGCACCGGCTTGGTCGAGGTCGAGGCCGTGAGCCCCGAGGAACCGGACACGCAGGTGGCCAAGGTCGAGACCTATGGGCTTCAGGTCATCTCACCGGCCGCGGCCGAGGAACTCCCCGAATCCCAGGCCACCGCCACGGCGCCAAAACTTTATCTCCAGGTTGGCGCCTTCAGCCAGCGCGATAATGCCACGAGTTTGCGCGATCGCCTGGAACGCGAGGCGCTGCGTCCGATCTTCATTCAACCGGCACTGAACGCGGACGGTGGCGAGCCGGGTGCCGCACCTATTTACCGCGTGCGCATTGGACCGCTGGCGAACGTGGAAGAAGGCGACCGGCTGATGGAACGAGCGACCCAGCTGGGAGTTTCCGGCGCGCGGATCGTGGTCGAGTGATCGTGCCGGGATGATATAAAAAAACAACCCGTTGCAAAGGCGCGAAGAGCGCAAATAAAATCATTGGACAGGATTAACAGGATTTACAGAAATAAGAATTTAGAATTACATCCTGTTAATCCTGAACAATCCTGTAAATCCTGTGAATTCTTTCGCCTTTTACGTGTTGCGGTGGGGTTTCATTTTGTTCAAGGCTTTTAAATATTTCTCCGGCCTGCTGCTCACGGTACTGTTGAGCAACCTGGCGCACGCCGCCACCCCGCCCGAAATTCCAACACCCACTATTGCCGCGCAAGCGTGGCTGCTCGTGGATCACGACAGCGGTAGCGTGCTGGCGGAACACAATGTCGATAAACCGCTGGCGCCCGCCAGCCTCACCCAACTCATGACCGCCTACGTGTTATTCGGAAAAATGAAATCCGCAACACTACGGCTCGACGACCCGGTGACCATCGGCCAACAAGCCTGGAACGCCAAGGGCGCGCGCTTGTTCCTGCGTCCGGGCACCACGGCGCGCGTCGAAGACCTGATCAAAGGCATGATCGTGCTCTCCGCCAACGATGCGGCGCAGGCGCTCGCGGTACACACCGCCAAGAGCGAAGCGGGTTTCGTTATCGAAATGAATGTCGCGGCGCAGGCGCTCGAAATGCGGAATACGGTTTTTCTGAATACCACGGGGCACGATCAAAAGGGTCATGTCTCCACCGCGCGCGACCTCGCCCGGCTGAGTTCAGCGCTGATCCGTGATTTTCCCGACTACTACAAGTGGTTCGCGCTCAAGGAATTCAGCTATCTGGGCATAACCCATTACAATCGCAACGCGTTGCTGTGGCGCGACCGCAGCGTCGATGGCCTGAAAACCGGCGAGACGCGATCCGCGGGTTCCTGTCTGATCGCCACGGCCAGCCGCGATGGCATGCACCTCATTGCCACGGTGCTCGGCGCGGCCGACGAGAACGCCCGCGTCGAGGCCGGCCAGAAACTGCTCGATCACGGTTTTCGTCAATACGAAACGCGCCTGCTATACACGGCGGATGTCCCGGCGGTACGCGTGCGCGTGTGGCTGGGCGATCAGTCCTCGCTTCCACTGGGCGTCCGCGAAAATCTGTACCTGACCCTGCCCCGCGGCTGGCACGAGAAGCTGAGCGCACGGCTGGTGGTCAAGGAAATGCTGCAAGCGCCGGTCAAGCTCGGCCAAGCGATGGGCACACTCGCGCTCGATATCGACCGTCAGCCGTTTTCGGAATATCCGCTGGTGGCACTCAAGGAGATCGAAACGGGTAACTTCTTTCAGCGCGCTATCGACCAAGTTCAACTCTGGTTGCACTAAGGTTTTGTACAACCATAAACTCCCCGCAGCTTCAAGCCAGTGGTTGTTGATTTTGTCGGCCGGAATCCGCCGCGTTCCTGGATGAGGGATACCCCTCATGGAATCCTTGCTCAAGCAACACCGCCCAACTCTTTGTTCCGCTACTATTTCATCATTCGCTGATAAAGCTTTATACCGAAGGTGCCTTGACAAGACCTTCGCTTGAGCGCGAAATGGCGGCACAAAAAATTAACCGGATCTAATAATGTAGGGTGAGGCGGAGCTTTCGCCAAGGTCCAGTGGACATTGGGCCGCCGAACGGGTGCAACATATTTTGTTGCACCTTGGGCTGCAAGCCCTGCGCACCGATCGACATAAAGCGGTGCGTGGGACGCACCCTGCAGAATCGAAGTTTCGCCGGGTGCGCCAATGCGAAGCGTTGCGCACCGTTATCAACTAAAAATTTCAATAAACACCGCGCCGTCAATCGGCGCGCCGCCACGAGGAGAGCCGCGATGATTTCGTCATTTCAGCTGTGGTTTGACACCAAAAGAATTCAACGAAGGATTCCGGGATTCGGTAGCGTTTTATCCGGGCTAAGCTGGTTGACTCCGCTTCGTATAATCCGGCGTGTCCCGATCGTAAAATCACAATCCGTGCGGCGCCATTCGCGGAGCGATTGCGCCCTACGCGGGTTGCGCTTGCTTGTGCTGCTTGCGATTGCGATGCCGACGCCAAGCTGGGCGGATGTTTGGGGTTGGCGTGTGTTTCCAATGTATAACGAGCTTCCCCCTGACAATCTTTTTGGCGACCCACAGAGCGCCTGCCGGGCAGACGGCGGTATAAATCCGGCACAGGGGGATGGCTGGAATACGTCTCCCCCACAGCCGTATCAATATTGGTGCCATCCGTCGGGTGCGGTCTACTGGCGTTACGACAGAATCGACTACGGTTGTGTGACCGCCGACGGGGCGTTCTATGCCAACGATCCCAGTGGCAATAACCCCGGCTGTTTGCCCGCGCCGCCCCCGCCACAGCTCTGCAAAGACGACCGTCAAGGTTCAGGCGTTGGCAACCCCTGCGATGCTGCGACTGGCGAGAAGCGCGAGAGTGAAATGGATCAATCAAGTCCGGGCAGTATGGCGGTTAACCGCACTTACAGCAGCCAGTATTCGGGCAATGCCGGAAACGGCTTCGGTTTCGGCTGGCTCTCGGCCTTCGGCGATAAGCGCCTCTATGTCAAATCTCCCATGGTGCTTGTAGAGCGCCCCGGCGGAAAGAGCGAGACCTTTACCTGCCCGAGCGGGGGCACCTGTAACGGTGCGTCAGATGCGCCGTTTACGCTCACCAAGGATTCCACCGGCTACACGCTCGCGCGCCGTGACGGTGGGCAAGAGCGTTACTACTCCAACGGCACCCTTTTCCAGGAGTTTGACAGTGGAGGTCGGAGTACGAGCTATGGCTACGACAATTTGAATCGCGTCGCCACCGTCACCGACCCTTTCGGACATAAACTCACCTTCGGCTACAACGCCGGCAACCGCGTTGCCACGGTTACCGATCCCGCGGGCAAGATTATCTACTACGACTACGACGACACGTTTCCCACCCCGGTATCCGCGACACCGGCGGGAAATCTCACCCGCGTCCGCTACCCCGACGGCACCGCCAAGCTCTACCACTACAACGAACCCAACCTAACCAGTGGAGCGAATTTGCCCCATCACTTAACCGGCATCTCCTATGCCACCGTTAACGCTGACGGTAGCTTGAGCAACGTCACCCGTTTCAGTTCCTATGAGTATTACTACAACTCGAGCAACGCCGCCGACCCCCACAACGGCAAAGCCCTCCGCACCGAACACGCCCAAACCGATAATGTCGGGCCCCAAGAGAAATTCACCCTGGCCTACAACTCCGACACCCAAACCACCATCACCGACCCGGTGAACGTGAAAGAGGTCATAACCTTCGCCGTGAACCTCGGGGTGAAGAACCTTGCTTTGAAGGTCAACCAGAGTGATTTAAAATCGCTGCAACAGGCCTTCGATCCCAACAATAATCTCACCTGCCAGAAGGACGAAGAAGGCCGGGTCGTAACCTATAGTTACAACGCCACCAACCAGCGGGAGAGCCTGACCGAAGGCCTCGCGGGGGATTGCAGCAATCTGCCCGCTTCCGCGAGTGTAACGAGCGTGACCCGTGCGATCACTTATACCTATAAAGACCCCACGCTCGATCTGCCGCGCTTCCTCCGCCGCCCGAGCGTGGCCGCCGGGAAAATCTTCGAGACCGAAATCCAATACAACGATGCCGGTCATCCCCACCTGCCGACGGATATTATTCAACGCGGCTTCACCCCGACCAATACCG
>JAUSDQ010000163.1 GCA_030650525.1 Sulfuricaulis sp. | reverse complement strand
AGGTCAATCAGCCGGTTGTGCAAGAACGGCCCGCGGTCGTTGACGCGCACCATGACAGATCGGCCGTTCTCCAGGTTGCGCACCCGTACGTACGAGGGCAGCGGCAAAGTTTTGTGTGCCGCGGTCATGGCATACATGTCGTAGGGTTCGCCGCTTGACGTGCGCCGGCCGTGAAACTTCTTGCCATACCATGAGGCGATACCGCGTTCGCGGTAGCCGCTTGGGTCCGGGAGCGGCGTGTAGGTAACGCCATAGACCGCGTAAGGATTGTTGCCGGAAGCGGCACGTGGCTCGGGTTTCGGGACCGCGTCCGGAATGTTGGCGATGTCCGCCGGCGGACGCAGCTCCGGACCGTCATCTTCAAAATAACCGCCGCTGCGGGAAAGGGTGCCGCACGCTGACAGCAGGGCAATCAGCGGCACCAGTAGAATCCATCGTGGCTTCATGATGACGGTTTCTCCTCCATGCGTTGGCGTATCATTTCACCCAGTTCATAGACGGCCATGGCGTAACGTTTGTTGTGATTATAACGCGTGATGACATAGAAATTATTATATCCCAGCCTGTGGAACGGACCGTATTCGCCTTCGAGCGAAATGAGCGCGGCCCGACGCTCGGTATGGTCCAGGCGCCGCGGGAAAATACCGTAACGGATGAGCTGGCGCGCGGGCAGTGCCGGTTTCAGGCCAAGTTGCTCGATCCAGAAATAAAGTGTCCCCTCAATATGAACATCCTCGGCGACGGGCGCACCCGCTTCCCAGCCATGTTCGCTGAGGAAGTTGGCGATACTCCCGATGGCATCCTCGGCGTTGGATAAAATATCACGTTGGCCGTCGCCATTGAAATCGACCGCGTAGCGGCGGTAACTGCTGGGCATGAATTGCGGCAGGCCCATGGCCCCGGCGTAGGAGCCCTTGAGACGGCAGGGATCGATATCGAGCTCGCGCGCCAGGAGTAAAAATTCAATTAATTCCTGGCGGAAGTATGTCGAGCGCGACGGATAGTCCAGCATCAGCGTCGAGAGCGCATCCAGGATGAGATAGTTGCCTTGGTTCCGTCCGTACTGGGTTTCGACGCCAATGATGGCCACGACGATCTCCGGGGCTACGCCGTAGCGCTGCTGCGCCTCTGAAACGGCCTGGTCATGTTTTTTCCAGAACGCCACACCGCGCCGCACGTTTTCTTCCGTGAGAAATACTTTGTTGTATTCGTGCCATGGCTGCAATTCCCTGGGCCGCTCCATTGCCTCGATGATCTCGGGACGGATCCGGGCGCAACGGAATACCCGCCGAAGTTTGTCGGTCGAGAAACCATACTCATCGGCCAACTCATGAGAGAAGGTTCGCAGCGCGGGATATTTTTCGAAACTCAACGCCTGGGCACAGGGCGCTGACACGAGCACGAGGCAGAAGAAAGACAACAGCCCCGGAAGGTAACAACGCATGCAGGATTATTCCGCGATCTTGCGGTGAGTATGAATACTCATGAGAATGCCCAGCGCGGCCATGACGGTGACAATCGAACTTCCACCGTAGCTCATCATGGGCAGGGGAATGCCCACGATCGGCAGAATCCCCGTCACCATGCCCATGTTCACGAAGAAATAAAGGAAAAAGGTCAGGCTGATACTTCCCGCCAGCAGGCGGGTATAAGTGTCTTTCGCGAGGTAGGCGATGAGCATGCCACGGCCAACGATGAAGGCGTAAATCAGCACCAGCAACAGGCTGCCAATCAGGCCGAATTCCTCCGCGAACACGGCGAAAATGAAGTCGGTGGACGATTCCGGGAGATAATCGAGATGCGCCTGGCTGGAGTTCAACCAGCCTTTGCCGTATACCCCGCCTGAGCCGATGGCGATCATGGATTGGATCGTGTGATAGCCGGTGCCGAGCGGATCGGCCTCCGGGTTGAACAAGGTCAGAACCCGCTGACGCTGGTAGTCGTGCAGGTGATTCCAGGCGAACGGGGCGGCGATCGCGACCGCGGTGAGCAGGATCAGAATGATCCGCCAGCGCATGCCCCCGAGGAATAACACGAAGGTGCCCGCGCCGAAGACCAGCAGCGCCGTGCCCAGGTCCGGCTGTTTGATGATCATGAACGCCGGCACCGCCATCATGAGAAAGGCGAGCGCCAGCCGCAGCAGCTGGGGCGGCAGATTACCGCGCGCGAGATACCACGAAAGCATCATGGGCACGGCCAGTTTCATGATTTCAGCCGGCTGGAATTTGATGACGCCGAGGTGCAACCAGCGCTGCGCGCCTTTGCCGATCACCCCGATGGCGAGCACGGCAATGAGCAGCAGCATGCCGCCGATAAAAATGTAAGGCGACCAGCGTTCGAGAATTTCCGGTCGAATCTGCGCCACGACCAGCAGCACGGTAAAGCCCATCAGCACCCGCATGAGGTGGCCGAGGGTGGCGCTTACGTCCTTGGCGCTGGCGCTGTAGACCACAAACAGGCTGATGACGGTCAGGCTGAGCAGCGCGAAGAACATGGTCTTGTCGAGATGCAGGCGTTCCCAGTTCATAATATTTTAATTTGTGAAACCGCGGATGAACACAGATAGTGTGTTTCATGCGAGCTGCCATGTTCGTTCATGTATCTGTGTTTATCGGAGTTCATCTGCGGTTCCAAATAATATTACTCATCGTTTTCCAATTCCAATGTCGGCTGCTTGTCCACGACCGCGGGCGCTGAAGAATTACTCAGAATCACGAAATCCATGATCTTGCGCGCCACGGGAGCGGCTACTGAACTGCCGTGACCGCCGTTCTCCACGACGACAGCCACGGCCACCTTGGGGTCACCGACCGGCGCGAATGAAATGAACAGCGCATGGTCGCGGAAGCGCTCGGGAGTGGCTTTTTCGCTGTAATTTTGACCCTGCGCGATACCCTTTACTTGCGCGGTACCGGTCTTGCCGGCTATTTTATAGGGCGAATTGTAACCGATGCCGTAGGCGGTGCCCTTGTTGGTGTGCACCACGTCGGTCAGGTTCTGTATCTGGATATCCAGGTGACGCTTGTCCTTGAGCGGAATCTGCGCATAGGCCTCGGCGGGGGTTTCACGCGTCGCCTGGGTTTTCCCATCCACAACGGCGCGCACCAGCTGCGGCTTCATGCGCACGCCGTGGTTGGCCAGTGCCGAGATGGCGGAGGCGAGCTGCAGCGGTGTCACCAGAATCGGGCCCTGGCCGATTCCCGTGATCACGGTTTCGCCCGGATACCATGTCTCCCCGCGCGCCTGGCGCCATTCCGGCGAAGGCAGCAGGCCGTCGGATTCGTTGAATATATCCACGCCGGTTTTCTTGCCAAAGCCGAACGGGGCGAGAAATTTCTTGATGGCATCGATTTCCATGGCCACCGCGAGCTTGTAGAAATAGACATCGCACGACTGCACCACCGCATCGTGCAGGTTCATCGTCCCGTGCCCGACCTTTTTCCAGTCGCGAAACTGGTGCGAACTGCCCGGCAGCGTGAACCAGCCGGGACACGTCACCGGTTTGTTGGGATCGAATCCGTTCAGCTCGAGCGCGGCCAGGCCAAAAAAAGCCTTGATGGTGGAGCCCGGTGCATACTGGCCGTTGATGGCGCGGTTGATTAACGGTTTGTCCGGGTCATTGAGCAGGGCCTGATAGGAATCCGGATCGATGCCGTGAACAAAGGGGTTGGGATCGTAGGTCGGCGTGCTGACAAACGCCAGGATGCCCCCGGTCGCGGGATCGATGGCGATGACCGCGCCGCGCCGCTTACCCAGCGCCTGTTCCGCCAGCGCTTGAAGTTTGGCGTCGATATGAAGAAATAGATTTTTCCCCGCCACCGGCGCGATGCGCTCAAGGATGCGCAGCGAGCGCCCGTGAGCGTTGGTCTCCACCTTTTCAAATCCGACTTGGCCGAGCAGGGTTTTCTCGTAGCTGGCCTCGATGCCCAGCTTGCCGATGTAATCGACACCGCGATAAGCGGCCATGTCGACCTGGGCCTGCTCCTGTTCGTTGATGCGTCCGACATAACCGACAAAATGCACGCCCAGGCCCGCCAGCGGATAGTGCCGCCGCAGACGTGCTTCGAGCTCGACGCCGCTGAAATAGGTGCGCTTGACGGCGAGTCGCGCCGCTTCCTCCTCGGTAAGATTCGAGCGCAGCAGGAGATTTTCGAATCGTGGCCGCTCGCGCAGCTGTTTGCGGAAGTTCTTGAGATCCGCTTCGTTCAGATTCACGATCTGGCCCAGTTCTTCGAGCAGCGTGTTCATGTCATCCACCTGCTCGGGGATGACTTCCAGCGTATACACCGGATAGTTCTGCGCCAGCACGATGCCGTTGCGGTCGAGAATCAACCCACGCGGCGGCTGGATCGGGATCGGTTTGATGCGGTTGGCTTGCGACAGCGTTTCGTAATGTCGATGCGCGAATATCTGGAGATAAGTCAGGCGCAAGATCAGCGCCAGGACCAGCGTGACGACAATAATGCCGATCACCGACAGCCGCGCATTAAACTGCCGGGTTTCCCGGAAATGATCCTTGATCGGGATATTAAGCATGAGGCTCTAAGATTCCTAAACAAAAAAATTAGACAGGATTCACAGGGAGAAGCGGGGTTGTCGCCGATGCCCTTAACGGGCATCGGCGCCGCTGAGCGCCCGCACACGGATGTGCGGGCCGAGTGAAGGAAGCCGCTGTCGCGACGCCAGGGACGGCATGCCTGCCGTCCCTGGCGTGACCACGGAAACTTCGATACACCCGGCCCCGCCATCCTTGGCGGGGCGCTCGCCGGGACGAAGACACGTTAAGTGTCTTCGTCTGTTTCCGACTCGCCCTGTTAATCCTGCCCATTTCATTTTGTGAGAGTCTCTAAGCGATGTCGCTGCGTCGCCGCAGATCGCGCAGAATGACGAACAACCACGGCCACAGCAGGGCGCCGACGATGCTCGGCGTCCAGTAGCTGAATGTTTCCGGCGCCTGGCCGATGGCGCCGCGAATCCACAGCACCAGCAATTGATTGGCGCTCAGCAGGCCCAGTACGGAAACCGCCTGCTGCCAGCGCGGAAACATGCGCACTTGCAAGTGCAGCCTGACGGTCAGGTACGCCACCAGCGTTTTGCCGAGGGCGTTGCTGCCGAGCAGCGAGCCGTAGAGCACGTCCTGGAGAAAGCCGAGCAGCCAGCCGGTGCCGACCGCCACGCGTTCCGGCACGGCCAGGCACCAGTAGATGAGCACCAGCGCCACCCAGTCGGGGCGGAACGGCTCAGCCCACGTCGGAAACGGCATGATCGCGAGAATGATGGCGATGGTGAACGTGCCGATCAGCGTCACGCGGCGGCGGGTATCCGGGCGCAGATTCATTTGGTTTTCCCGGCTTTGGTCGGCGAGCTGCCGCGCCAGATGAGCAGCACCTGTTTGCCGTGATTGAGCTGCGCCGCGGGTTTGGCGGAGATGGCGAGGAACGCTTCGTTCGGGTCGTTGATGATATTGGACACCCGCGCCACGGGATAGCCGGGCGGGAAAGTGCCGCCCATGCCGGAGCTGACCAGCAGGTCGCCTTCCTTGATGTCCGCCGCGGCGGTGAGGTAGGGAATTTTCAATTTATCCGGGTCGCCGGTGCCGAAGACCAGCATGCGCAGACCGCTGCGATTGTCGAGCACCGGAATCGCATGACCGGCGTCGGTAATGAGCGTCACGCGGCTGACGCGGCCGGCGACTTGCGTGACCTGTCCCATGATGCCGTGCGCATCGATCACCGACTGACCGACATACACGCCCTCCTGACTGCCTTTGGCGACCACGATTTTGCGCGTGAAAGGTTCGGAGCTGACTTCGACCAGTTCCGCCGCCAGCGCCTTGTCCGCCACCTGCGCGGCGCTTCCGAGCATGTGGCGCAGCCGGCTGTTTTCCTCCTCCATGGCATCGAACTGCTGCAGTTTGGCGAGCAGCTCCTGTCGTTCGGCCAGTAATTTTTCATTGTCTTCACGCAGCGTGCCGCGGGTGGTGAAGAAATCGGCAAGGCTGCGGCCCACGTAGGCCGGCGTGGCGGCGATCAGCTGAATCGGGTAGGCCAGCGCGTTCAAGCCGGCGCGGATTTTTTCCAGGTGGTGCCCGCGATGATCGAGAATCATGAGCGCCACCGAGAGGGCGGAGAACAGGATCAGTCGGGTGAGATGGGAGGGTCCCCCGATGGACCGGCCAAAAGCGCTAATCACGCGACACTCAGCGGGGGAAACGCGCCACTAGCCGAGACGGACGGCCAGCGGCACGCGCGGCTATTCGTACACAAATACATCGCCCAGTGTTTCAGCCTCCATAAGCGCCCGGCCACAGCCGCGTACGACACAGGTGAGGGGATCTTCGGTGATGATGATCGGCAGCCCGGTCTGCTCGGCCAGCATGCGGTCGATGTCGCGCAACAGCGCGCCGCCGCCCGAAACCACCAGCCCCTTCTCGGCGATGTCGGCGCCGAGCTCCGGCGGCGTCTGTTCGAGCGCGATCTTGATGGCGCCGATAATGCCGGCGAGACATTCGGAAAGCGCCGCATGTATCTCCTGGCTGTTAACCACCTGCGCGCGCGGGACGCCGTCGGCAATGTGCCGGCCTTTGACATCCGTTTGCTTGACCTCGCTGCCTTCCCACGCCGTGCCGATTTCCTTTTTCACGTTCTCCGCGCTGGCCTCGCCGATCAGCAGGCCGTATTTGCGGCGGACATAGTTGATGATCGCCTCGTCCATCTTGTCGCCGGCGATGCGCAGCGAGTGCGAATACACGATACCGCCGAGCGAGATCACGCCAACTTCGCTGGTGCCGCCGCCGATGTCGAGCACCATCGAGCCGGTCGCCTCCATGATGGGGAGATCGGCGCCGATCGCCGCGGCCATCGGTTCCTCGATCAGAAATACCTCGCGCGCACCGGTGCTCATGGCGGCTTCGCGGATGGCGCGCCGTTCGACCTGCGTGGAACCGCAGGGCACGCAGATCACGATGCGCGGGCTCGGCTGGAACAGCCGGTTCTCGTGTACCTTGCGGATGAAATACTTGAGCATTTCGCCGGTGACGGTGAAGTCGGCGATCACGCCTTCCTTCATCGGACGGATCGCCTGAATCGATCCCGGTGTGCGCCCGAGCATCTTCTTGGCTTCGGTGCCGACGGCCAGGATGGAACGGTTGTTGCGGCTGGTGTAATCCTGCCGAATGGCGACGACCGAGGGCTCGTTCAGCACGATGCCCTTGTCGCGCACGAAAATCAGGGTGTTGGCGGTGCCCAGATCGATGGCGATATCGCTGGAAAAGAAACCACGGAAGCTTTTGAACATGAGAAGAATTCTACCTTGAAGGCGTCTAAAACGCGCTAACTGTATCAACCGCAGTCGGGCGGTTCAACCGGCGGGATGAATGTGGTAGTTTGTGATTCCATTCCATCCCTTGAACGAAACCGCATGCCTCTAGACCGAGAACAGGTACGCCGGATTGCGCATCTTGCGCGTCTGCACATCACCGAGCAAGAGGCCGATGCCTATGCCGAGTCGCTGTCCCGCATCCTCGGCCTGATCGAGCAGATGAACGCCGTGGATACCGCGGGTGTTGCGCCCATGGCCCATCCCAACGAGGCGGGTCTGCGGTTGCGCGAGGATGCGGTAGCGGAGACCAACCAGCGCGAGAAATTCCAGAAAATCGCGCCGGCGGTCGAGGCTGGACTGTATCTCGTACCTAAGGTTATAGAGTAGTTTGCCCCGCGCGGGCGTTCAAGAAAAACCAGCCATGTTTGAAAAAACCGTTACCGAACTCTCCACCGCCCTGCGCCGCAAGGAAATCTCCAGCGTCGAGCTGACCCGGAGCTTTCTCGAGCGGATTAATAAGTACCGGGAGCTGAATGCCTTTATTACCGTGCAGCCAGAGCGCTCGCTGGCTCAGGCCAAGGCGGCCGATGCCCGGATCGCCCAGGGTGAGGTTGGCGCGCTGACCGGTATCCCGATCGCCCAGAAGGACATCTTCTGTACCGACGGCTGGCTGACGACCTGCGGCTCGAAGATATTGTCGAACTTCATTGCCCCCTACGACGCGACGACCATCGATAAATTCAACCAGGCCGGGGCAATTTGCCTCGGCAAGACCAATATGGACGAGTTCGCCATGGGGTCATCGAACGAGACCTCTTATTATGGTGCGGTGAAGAACCCCTGGAACACCGCGACGGTTCCCGGCGGCAGCTCGGGCGGATCGGCCGCCGCCGTGGCCGCGCGCCTGGCCCCGGCCGCGACCGGCACCGACACCGGCGGTTCCATCCGCCAGCCGGCCTCGCTGACCAATTTGACCGGGCTCAAGCCCAGCTACGGGCGTGTGTCGCGCTACGGCATGATCGCCTTTGCCTCCAGCCTCGATCAGGGCGGGCCGATGGCGCGCACCGCCGCGGACGCGGCACTGATGTTAAACGTTATGGCCGGCTTCGATCCGCGCGATTCGACCTCGGTGGACGCGCCGGTGCCGGATTACACGAAATCGCTGAATGAGGACATCAAGGGCCTGCGTATCGGCCTCCCAAAAGAATATTTCAGCACCGGATTGAGCCCGGACGTAGCCAAGGCGATTGACGCGGCGGTGGCGGAATACAAGAAACTCGGCGCGCAAGTAGTGGAAGTGAGTCTGCCCAACAGCCAACTCGCGATCCCGTGCTACTACGTGCTGGCCCCGGCCGAGGCGTCCTCGAACCTGTCGCGTTTCGACGGCGCGCGTTACGGGTACCGCGCCAAGGATTACACCGACCTGCTCGACATGTACTGCAAAACCCGCGCGGAAGGTTTCGGCACCGAGGTGAAGCGCCGCATCATGATCGGCACCTATGCGCTCTCGGCCGGCTATTACGATGCCTACTACCTGAAGGCCCAGAAGCTGCGCCGCCTGATTGCCGAGGATTTCCGCAAGGCCTTCGAGTCCTGTGACGTCATCATGGGCCCCACGACCCCCACGACCGCGTTCAAGATCGGCGAAAAAAGTGACGACCCCGTGGCCATGTATTTGAGCGATATTTACACGATTTCCGTGAATCTCGCCGGCCTGCCGGGCATGTCCATCCCCGCGGGTTTCGATCCCCAGGGACTGCCGATCGGGTTGCAACTGATCGGGCAGTATTTCAATGAATCCAGACTGCTCAATGTCGCGCACCGCTACCAGCAGGTGACGGATTGGCATAAGCGCATGCCGAAGGGGTTCGGCTGATGGAATGGGAAACCGTCATCGGTCTTGAAGTCCACGCCCAGCTACAAACGAAGAGCAAAGCGTTCTCGGGTGCGGCCACGAAATACGGCGCCGAGCCGAATACGCAGGCGTGCGCGGTGGATATTGCGCTGCCGGGCGTGTTGCCGGTATTCAACAAAGAAGCCGCGCGCATGGCGGTGAAGTTCGGGCTCGCCATCGGCGCGGCCATCAATCAGCGCTCGGTGTTCGCGCGCAAGAATTATTTCTATCCCGACCTGCCCAAGGGCTACCAGATCAGCCAGTACGAGATCCCGGTCGTGCAAGGCGGCTCGGTGCGCTTCTTCGTGGGCGACCGTGAACACACGGTGCAACTGACACGGGCCCACCTGG
>JAUSDQ010000159.1 GCA_030650525.1 Sulfuricaulis sp. | reverse complement strand
GCAAGTCATCCTGGGAGAAAAGGGCGTCATCCACGGCGCGCGTCCGGGCGCGGCGGTGGTGGACATGAGCACGATTTCACCGGCGGCCACGCGGGTGTTCGCCGGGAAGCTCGCGCAGCGCGGCGTGGAGATGCTGGATGCGCCGGTCTCCGGCGGCGAGGTGGGCGCGGTGAACGTCACGCTCTCTATTATGGTGGGCGGCAAGGCCAAGACCTTCGAGAAGGTCAAGCCGCTGTTCGAGGCCATGGGCAAGAACATCGTGCACGTGGGCGATCACGGCGCCGGGCAGGTGGCCAAGGCCTGCAACCAGATCGTGGTGTCCCTGACCATCGAGGGCGTGAGCGAGGCGCTGACGTTCGCGCGCCGCAACGGCGTGGACGCGGCCAAGGTGCGCGCGGCGCTGATGGGCGGTTCCGCCGGCAGCAAGATTCTGGAAGTGCACGGCCAGCGTATACTCGACAACGATTTCAAACCCGGCTTCAAAGTGAAACTGCATCAGAAGGACCTGCGCATCGTGATCGAGGACGCGCACAAACTCGGCATCGGCCTGCCGGGCACGGCGCTGGTGGCGCAGCACCTGAACGCGCTCATGGGCAGCGGTGACGGCGAACTCGACTCCGCGGCGATTGTGAAGGTCGTGGAGCGGATGTCGGGAATGCCCTGAGCGCGATGGGCGCGAGGCTATGTCCCTTTGCGCAACGTATGTATAATTTTGCCGTGCTTGTGCGCCATTCGCCGCGCGCCGGTTTTTCGGGGGCAGACAATCAATAACTCATCGGGGTCGTCAACCGACCGGCCATTCCGGTCGGCTTCGGCCAAATCTCCGGATTAGGAAATCCCTTTCCATGGACATAATGCAGTGGGTGGCGCTCGCGGTGTTCGTGATCACGATCCTGGTCGTGATCAGCAACGTAGTCGACAATGCCGTGGCCGCCATGGTCGGGGCCACGGTCATGGTCTGGATCGGCGTCATGAGCGAGATCGACGCCTTCCAGTACGTGGACTGGAACGTGATGGCGATCCTCGTGAGCATCTGGGTCATCGCCGGTTATTTCGGCAAGACCGGCGTGCCGAGCTGGCTCGCGTTGCAGGCGCTGCGTCTCTCGGGGGGGCGGCCAGGGCTGCTCGTCATAATGCTTTCGGTGCTGGCGGGCGTGATCTCGATGTTCGTGGACAACGTGGTGACCATCCTGATGATGGCGCCGGTGGCGCTGCCGCTGGCGCGGGCGTTAAAGATTCCGATCACGCCGCTGATCCTCATGATCGGTTTCAGCGCCAACTTCATGGGCACGGCATTGCTGCTCGGCGACCTGCCGCCGCAGATGCTCCACAGCGTGTCCGGCGCGGAGTTCGGGGATTTCATCTGGCAGTTCGGCCGGCCGTCTTCTTTCCCGATCCTCATGACGACCTTCGCGATCGTCCTCGGCGCCATGTACGCGTATGGCTTCCGCGCCATCGGGCGTCGCCCGGCGTCAGTCGGGGACGTCGGGATCGAAGCCAAAATCCCGGACCCGCTGTTCGCGACGCTCGTGGTGGGGTGGTTCCTGCTCACGGTTTTGGGAATGGCTTTCCGGGAGGCGTTGCAGATGAAGCTGGGGTTCATCGCGCTCACCGGTGCCGTGACGCTGGTGCTGTTGCTGGAATTGCTCGGCAAGCGGGTGAAGGCGCCAACGTTCGAGGAGATCATTCAGGAACTCGACTGGCGCGCGATTTTCTTCTACATCGCGTTGTTTGCCCTCGTGGGCGGGCTCGAAAAGATGAAGATCCTCGAGTTGCTGGCCCACGCCCTGACGCCCATCTTCCAGGAGAACCTGGCACTGGGCGCCACGCTGCTCTTCTGGGTTACCGTTCCCATCGTCGGGCTGGTCGAGCATGACGCCTACATCCTGACGTTCCTCTATACGGTTCGCGACTTGCAGAGCGCCGGCGTGGAACCGTGGCCGCTGTGGTGGATGCTGGTGTGGGCCGGCACGCTGGGGAGCAACCTTACGATCGCCGGGGCGCCCGCGCTCTTCGTCGCGCTGGGCATTTGCGAGCGCGAGGAGCAGCGGAAGATCTCGCTGCGCGAGTTTTTGTCCTGGAGCGTGCCGTTCACGCTGGTCGCGGCCGGCGTGTGCTATGCGCTCGGGATGTTGATCTGGGTTCTGCCCTATATGAAGTGAGCATGACGCCGGCCGGCGCAAGCTCTACGACAAGGAGACGACATGTATAAGCACATCCTCATCCCGACGGACGGCTCCGCGCTTTCGCGCAAGGCGATCACCCATGGCGTGAAGCTCGCCAAATCGATCGGCGCCAAGGTCACCGGCTTGTTCGCCGCCCCGCCCGCCACCCCCGTGGTGTACAAGGACTTCGTGCCGGTCGACTACATGACGCCGCTGGAGCACGCCGAGCTGATCGAGAAGACCGCGGCCAAATACCTCGGCGTCATCGAGCAGGCGGCCAAACACGCGGGCGTCCGCTGCCGGTGCATCCACGTGACCAACGATTTCCCCGCCGACGCCATCCTCGCCGTGGCCAAGCAGCAGAAGTGCGATCTTATTGTCATGGCCTCGCACGGCCGCCGCGGGCTCGCCGGCGTGCTGCTCGGCAGCGAGACCCAGAAGGTGCTCACCCACTCCAAGATCCCGGTACTGGTCTGCCGCTAGCTTGGCCGCGCCGCCGGCTCACTGTTCTGCCCGGTGACTGGTAGGCATTGGCGAAGGATTTAGCAATGCAGCTAGAAGCCGCTGCGTAAGTGCCGGGCTGTGTTTTGTTTGGCCCGCCTGCGGCCGTTCTCGTCGCCCCGATATGACCCCTGTTAGAATGGTGCCATGAGCACACGCGCCGAAATCCTCAAGATGTTATCCGACGGTGTCTTTCATTCGGGCACTGACCTCGGGAAAAAACTCGGTATCACGCGCGCGGCCGTGTGCAAAAATATTCGCCGGCTCACGCAATCGGGGCTGGAGGTGCATCGTGTCACCGGGCGCGGCTACAAGCTCGATGCGCCGCTCACGCTGCTCGATCGTTCGCGCATCCTCAAGCAGCTGGGCCCGGCCGCGGCGGAGTTGCGCGACCGGTTGCAGGTGCTGGATGAAGTGGATTCCACCAACCGTTATCTTTCTGAAAGCCTGGTGCAAGCCAAAATCATCAATGGTTCTACCTGCGTGGCCGAAGCACAATTGACTGGACGTGGGCGGCGCGGACGTGCGTGGGTGGCCACGCCCTATCGCAATCTGATGCTGTCGATGGCTTGGCGGTTTAGCGGTGGACCCGGGATCGTATCGGGTTTGAGTCTGGCCGCCGGGGTGGCGGTGTTGCGCGCCTTGGAAGAATATGGCGTAGCGGATGCCGGACTCAAATGGCCGAACGATGTGATGTGGGACCATCGCAAACTCGCGGGCCTGCTGGCGGATGTTCAAGGCGAGGCGGCGGGCCCGACGCTGGTCATTCTGGGAGTCGGCGTCAATGGCTATATCGGTCGCGATGACGCGGAACGCATCGATCAGCCTTGGGTCGATTTGCAGAATATTGCCGGCGAAACCGTCGACCGCAACCGGCTCGCCGCCCTGGTCATGCGCCATCTGCTGCGCATGTTTCAGGTGTTTGCCGAGAAAGGATTGGCGCCGTTTCGCGACGAGTGGCAGACGCGCCATCTGTATCATCACCGGCGTGTACGCTTGATCCAGGGCGATAAAGATTTTTCCGGCACGGTCGAGGGCATCGATGAAAACGGCGGCCTGATAATCCGGCACGCCCAGGGCACGCAGGTTTTCCATTCCGGTGAAATCAGCATGAGGCCGATCGATTGAATATCTTGGTGGACCTCGGCAACAGCCGTCTGAAATGGGCGCAGCAGGCCGCCGGCCTGTGGCGTACCGATGCCGCGCTGCTCAACGGTCAAGCGAACCTTGCCTCCCTGCTCGACAGCCAGTGGCGTGAACTGACGGCACCGCGCCAGGTGATCGTGTGCAGCGTCTCGACCCCGCAACGCTTGCTGGCGTTGGAGCAATGGGTGCAAACCCGTTGGTCCGTTAAACCGCATATTGTTCACGCGCGGGCGGAGCAGCTGGGCGTGAAGAATTGTTACCGCGACCCGCAACAACTCGGCGCCGACCGTTGGGCGGCGCTGATCGGTGCGCGCGGGCTTGGCGCTTCGGCCACGTGCATCGTGGATTGCGGCACGGCCGTCACGGTGGACGCGTTGTCGGCGCCGGGCGAGTTTCTCGGTGGCGTCATTTTTCCCGGCCTGCGCTTGCTCCGGGCAAGCCTCGCGCAGGGAACGCAAGGCATCGACGCCACCGATGGCGCTGCGGCGGATTGTCTGGCGCGCTCCACGGCGGACGGTGTCGCCGCCGGAACTTTTTTTGGCCTGGCGGGCGCGGTGGAACGATTGCTGAAAGAATACCGCCGCACGCTCGGCGACACGATGCAGGTGTTGTTGACCGGGGGCGATGCGCCGCTGCTCGTCGCGCGACTGCGCGTGGCCACCACGTTGGTGCCGGATCTCGTGCTAAAAGGTTTGGCGCGGATTGCCGAAACATTATGAAAATGAAATGGGTGTTTGCCGCCCTGGTGTTGGCCAATCTCGGCCTGTGGATGTGGGCCAGCTGGTACCGGGAAGCGCCGATGGAAGAGACGCGCGCGGCGCGCGCGCCGGTTGCGCCTGAAAACATGCGTTTGCTCACCGAGACGGGTGTGAAGCTTCAGCCGCGCAAAATAGCGACGCCAACAAACGCGGAACCGGTGGCGCAGGCCGCCCCGGGGTGTTTTCGCATCGGTCCGTTTCCGGACGCGGAGCTCGCGGCCAAGGCCGAGAAAATATTAGATGATTGGCATGTCCGGCATGCACGCCACTCGGAGCAGGTGGAAACGATCAGCGGTTATCGTGTCTATTACCCGGCGCTGGCTTCCCCCAAGGCGGCGGAAACCAAGCGCCGGGAACTCGCCCGTCTCGGGTTCAAGGACCACGCGCTGATTCAGGAGGACGGATGGTTCAACGCCATTTCGCTTGGCCAGTTTGCCGTTGAAGCCAATGCCGAGGCCCGCGTGCGCGAGCTCGCGGCCAAAGGCGTTGAGGCCAAGGTGCAGCCGCTTTCGCTAAACCGCGTGCGTTATTGGCTGGATACGGCTGATTCGGTGCCAGCGGAAACCGCTGCCAAGCTGAAGCAGACCGATTGGAGTGCCAAAGACATCCAGTCGCGCGAGATAACCTGTCCCGCCAGCGCGAACTGGCCGGCCCCGGCGCCAGCGCGCGAGCCGCCGGATAACGCGCCGTTCTAAGAGGTTGCCCGCGCGCCCGTGTATAATTACAATGCCGCGCTTTCGATCATGCCCGCATAGCTCAGCTGGTAGAGCACCTGATTTGTAATCAGGGGGTCGGGGGTTCAAATCCCTCTGTGGGCTCCAGTTACTACGCCTCAGCCGGTTCGTTCTTTCATGCATTACAAGGCCGGACCCGCGTGCCGCGGTAAATTTCCGCGGATTATCGGCAGGTCAGTTTAGTGCTCACCCAGCGATAAACGTGGTATTCCGGCCATTCACTTAGGTCTCTTTCTTACGAAAAGATAAGGTTCTATCTTTCTCTTAATGAAAATGCCAATGAAAGAATTTTTCCCAAGCCGCCATCGCTGCGATTGGCAGGTATGTACCAATTGTGATACATTTTGGCAATGGATCGGGACGTTCGCCTGGAAGTGTTTTTCTACAGGGAGACCTCCGGCCGGGAGCCGGTGCGGGAGTGGCTCCGAGGTTTGAATAAGGAAGCAAAGAAAACCATAGGCGAAGATATCAAGACGGTTCAGTTTGGTTGGCCCCTTGGCATGCCGCTGGTGAGAAGTCTCGGCGGAGGGTTATGGGAAGCCCGCAGTAATCTGGAGAACACCATCGCGCGCGTTATTTTTGTTGTCGCCAGAGGCCAAATGATCTTGTTGCATGGGTTTATCAAGAAAACACGCGCAACACCCAAGGCCGAACTGGATTTGGCGAGAAAACGTGCAGCGAAAGTTTTGTAAGATTCAGGAGGCGTTATGAGCAAAAGGCATATTGGTTCGAGTTTCGATGACTTTCTGCGCGAAGAAGGAATACTGGCGCAAACGGAAACCGCGGCCATCAAGCGGGTGCTGGCCTACCAGATTGCCCAGGCCATGAAGGAAAAGGGCTTTACCAAAGCCGCGCTGGCCAAGACGATGGGCACCAGCCGCGCCCAACTTGATCGTTTGCTCGATCCTGAGAATCCCTCCGTTACTTTGCAGACCATGGGGCGTGCGGCGCACGTGCTTGGCAAGCGGCTGATGGTCGGGATGGAAGAAAGCAGAAAGCGGCGTAAAGCCGCGTAGCTCAATTGGTAGAGCGCCTGATTTGTAATCAGGGGGTCGGGGGTTCGAATCCCTCTGTGGGCTCCATTCCACGCTTGCCTTAAACTTGAAGTCACAATTTGTGACTTCAAGTTTAAGATGTCAGAACGGTACCTCAAGTTGGGCGTTTGTTATGTGGTCGCAAATTGCGACCACCCCCATCCTGGTTTAACAACTAAATATCTAAAGGTTTAAGGTCGCATTTTGTGACCTTAAAATTCTCTCGACGGCACCTGCTTTAAGGTCGCAAATTGCGACCTCAAACACGAATGGCACTTACATAAGCGGTTTCATAACCGATGTAGGGCGGGTTAGGCACGTCGTTTGTGCCGTAACCCGCCGGATGTGCCATCGGGTATTGCGTAAAGCATGTCATGTGTTGCTGCGCAACGC
>JAUSDQ010000155.1 GCA_030650525.1 Sulfuricaulis sp. | reverse complement strand
ACCAAGATGTTCGAGAACATCGTCAAGGGCGACCATCGCATGGAGCCGGGCATGCCCGAATCCTTTAATGTGCTGGTGAAAGAAATTCGCGCCCTGGGCATCGACATGGAACTGGAGCTGGACAAAGAGTAAGCCCCGGGGCGAGACCGAACCGGAACCGGATTTGTATTAATCAGTCGGCGAATCAGTTAGCGCAACTTTTGCAGGAGACGATACCTTGAAAGACTTGTTCAATCTTTTCAAGCAGCCAGGTAAGTCGGAAGATTTCGATTCAATCCGCATCGGGCTTGCATCACCGGAGAAGATCCGTTCGTGGTCGTTCGGTGAGGTCAAGAAACCGGAGACCATCAACTACCGTACGTTCAAGCCCGAGCGTGACGGCCTTTTCTGCGCCAAGATTTTCGGGCCGGTCAAGGATTACGAATGTCTGTGCGGCAAGTACAAGCGTCTCAAACACCGCGGCGTGATCTGCGAGAAGTGCGGCGTGGAAGTGACGCTCTCGAAAGTCCGCCGCGAGCGCATGGGCCACGTCGAGCTGGCCTCGCCGGTGGCGCACATCTGGTTCCTGAAGAGCCTGCCTTCGCGCATGGGCCTCATGCTCGACATGACCCTACGCGACATCGAGCGCGTGCTCTATTTCGAGGCCTATGTGGTGATCGACCCGGGCATGACGCCGCTCGAGCGCAGCAGTCTGCTTTCGGAAGATGCCTATCTCAACGCCATCCAGCAGTATGGCGATGAGTTCGACGCGCGCATGGGCGCTGAAGCCGTGCGCGCCCTGCTCAAGTCCATCAATCTCGAAGAAGAAGTGGCGAAAGCGCGCGGCGATCTCGCCGGCACCACCTCCGAGACCAAGATCAAGAAACTTACCAAGCGTTTGAAAGTGCTCGAGGCGTTCCTCTATTCCGGCAACAAGCCGGAGTGGATGGTGCTCGAAATCCTGCCGGTGTTGCCGCCGGAACTGCGCCCGCTGGTGCCGCTCGACGGCGGCCGCTTCGCGACCTCCGATCTCAACGATCTGTACCGGCGCGTCATCAACCGCAACAACCGCCTGAAGCGCCTGCTCGACCTCAACGCGCCCGACATCATCGTGCGCAACGAGAAGCGCATGCTGCAGGAGGCGGTGGACGCACTGCTCGATAACGGCCGCCGCGGCCGCGCCATCACCGGCGCCAACAAGCGCCAGCTCAAGTCGCTGGCCGACATGATCAAGGGCAAACAGGGCCGTTTCCGCCAGAACCTGCTCGGCAAGCGCGTCGATTATTCCGGCCGTTCCGTCATCGTGGTCGGCCCGACGCTGAAACTGCATCAATGCGGCCTGCCGAAGAAAATGGCGCTGGAACTGTTCAAGCCGTTCATCTTCAGCAAGCTCGAATTCAAGGGCCTGGCCACCACCATCAAGGCGGCCAAGAAGATGGTCGAACAGGCCGGACCCGAGGTGTGGGACATTCTGGAAGAGGTGATCCGCGAACATCCGGTGATGCTCAACCGCGCACCGACCTTGCATCGCCTGGGCATTCAGGCGTTCGAGCCGATCCTGGTCGAAGGCAAGGCGATCCATCTGCATCCGCTCGTGTGCGCGCCGTACAACGCCGACTTCGACGGCGACCAGATGGCGGTGCATATTCCGCTGTCGGTGGAGGCGCAGCTGGAAGCCCGCGTGCTCATGATGTCGACCAATAATATTCTTTCGCCCGCGAACGGCGATCCCATTATTGTGCCGTCGCAGGATATCGTGCTCGGCCTTTATTACATGACCCGCGAGCGTGTCAACGCGCCGGGCGAGGGCAAGGCATTTGCCGACGTGGCCGAGGTGCACCGTGCCTACAACGGTCGCCACATTGCGCTGCAGGCGCGCATCAAGGCGCGCATTCGCGAAGTGAAGTTCGACGACAAGGGTAAACCGGTCGAGACGCACAAACTGTGCGACACGACGGTAGGCCGGGCGCTGCTGTCCGAGATTCTGCCCGAAGGGCTGCCGTTCGATCTCATCAACCGCGTGATGAAGAAGAAGACGATCCTGGAGCTTATCAACGCTTGCTACCGGAACGTGGGGCTGAAGGCGACGGTGATCTTCGCCGACCAGTTGATGTATACCGGCTTCGCTTACGCCACGCGCGCGGGCGTGTCCTTCGGCATGGACGACATGATCATTCCGGGAGAGAAGGCCGAAATCATCGGTCAGGCCGAAAGCGAGGTGAAGGCGATCCAGAATCAATACGGTTCGGGACTGCTCACCGACGGCGAGCGCTACAACAAGGTGGTCGACATCTGGACCCATACCTCGGAGCGGGTCGCCAAGATCATGATGGACCAGCTCGGCAGCGAGGAAGTGACGGATGCCGCAGGCAAAAAGACCAAGCAGGAGTCGTTCAATTCCATCTTCATGATGGCGGACTCCGGCGCGCGCGGCAGCGCGGCGCAGATTCGTCAGCTCGCCGGCATGCGCGGCCTCATGGCCAAGCCCGACGGCTCGATTATCGAGACGCCGATCACGGCCAACTTCCGCGAAGGTCTTAACGTTTTGCAGTACTTCATCTCGACCCACGGCGCGCGTAAAGGCCTCGCCGACACCGCGCTCAAGACCGCGAACTCGGGTTACCTCACACGCCGCCTGGTGGATGTCTGCCAGGATCTGGTCGTGACCGAGGACGACTGCGGCACGACGGAAGGGGTGCCCAAGTCGGCGCTGGTGGAGGGCGGTGAAATCGTTATCGCCCTGCGCGACCGGATTCTCGGGCGCGTGGTCATCGGCGACATTCACGATCCGGCCAATGAAAAGAAGGTGCTGATAGCCGACAATACCGTGCTCGATGAGCACGCGGTGGCGCTGCTGGAAGAGCGCAGTATCGACCAAGTCACGGTTCGTTCACCGGTAACCTGCCAGACACGTTACGGCGTGTGCCGCAGTTGCTACGGACGCGATCTCGGCCGCGGACATCTCGTCAATCTGGGCGAGGCCGTGGGCGTTATTGCCGCGCAGTCGATCGGCGAACCGGGCACGCAGCTCACCATGCGTACGTTCCATATCGGCGGCGCCGCTTCGCGGGCCGCGGCTATCTCGCGTATTGAGATCAAGACTTCGGGCGTGGTCAGGCTCAAAAATCTCAAGGTCGTGAAGCATGTCAGCGGCAACTATGTCGCCGTGTCGCGCTCCGGCGAGCTCCTTGTGCAAGACGATCAAGGCCGCAAGCGCGAGCGTTACAAACTGCCGTTCGGCGCGGTGCTGTCGGTGCACGATGGCTCCAAGATCAAGGCCGGCGCCGTGGTGGCCAACTGGGATCCGCACACGCATCCGATCATCACCGAAGTGGCGGGCAAGGTCAGCTTCAGCGATCTCATCGACGGGGTCACGGTCAACAAGCAGACCGACGATCTGACGGGCTTGTCCAGTTATGTGGTGCTCGACGCGAAGCATCGCGCCGGCACCAAGGAGATCCGCCCGGTGATCACGCTGGTGGATGGCAAGGGCAAGCCAGTCAATATTCCGGGAACAGAAATTCCGGCCAAGTACATGCTGCCGCCGGGCGCCTTTATCACCGTGGAAGACGGTGCCAAGGTGGGCGTGGGTGACGTGCTCGCGCGTATTCCGCAGGAATCGCTGAAGACCCGCGACATCACCGGCGGTCTGCCGCGCGTGGCGGAACTCTTCGAGGCGCGCAAGCCCAAGGATTTTGCGATTCTGGCCGAGGTCAGCGGCGTGATTTCCTTCGGCAAGGAGACCAAGGGCAAACAGCGGCTCATCATCAACGACAAGGAAGGCGTGGAACACGAATACCTGATTCCGAAGGGACGCCACATCACCGTGTTCGAGGGCGAGACCATCGAGCAGGGCGATGTCATCGTGGAAGGCGCGCCGGTGGCTTCCGATATCCTGCGCCTGCTGGGGGTGGAACCGCTCACAAACTATATCGTGAACGAGATCCAGGACGTGTATCGTCTGCAGGGCGTGAAAATCAACGACAAGCACATTGAAGTGATCGTGCGCCAGATGCTGCGCAAGGTGCGCGTGCTCGATGCAGGCGATACCCGCTTCCTGCCGGGCGAGCAGGCTGAACGTGCCCGTCTGTTAGAAGACAACGAGATAATGGAAGCGCAAAAGAAAAAACCGGCCACCTTCGAACCGTTGCTGCTCGGCATCACCAAGGCATCGCTCTCGACCGAGTCGTTTATTTCCGCGGCCTCGTTCCAGGAGACCACGCGTGTGCTCACGGAAGCGGCCATCACCGGTAAAAAGGATCTGCTGCGCGGCCTGAAGGAAAATGTGATTGTCGGCCGCCTCATTCCGGCGGGTACCGGTCTGGCCTATCATCTGGAACGCCGGCGCGAACGCGGCGAAGCCAAGCAGGAAGCCAGGGACCTGAAGAAGTCCTTGACGGCCAGCTTTACCGGCAAGCCCTCGGCACGCAGCGATGAAGAGGCGGTAGGCACCTGACATTTTCGCCCTTGCTCCCCGCGCGGGGAGCGGGCGGGAACCGCGCCGCGGTTACCGCTGCGAGGGCCGGGATCTCGATTGTAAAAGCGGCTCCCAATCGGCCCGCCGGCAGCGACCGGAAGAGGAAAAAAGACGGCAGGTAGTTCAGCGAAATGCCGCTAAAAATGGCCTTAATAGGCCACGGATGGCTTGACACATCAAGGGTGTATCCCTAGAATCGCGCCCCTCAGATCAGGCCGGTTATCCGCCGGCCTGTCTTTGTTGAAGCCTCTGAAAAGCCGCATCCCCGAAGATGGGCTTTCAGTATTTCCGGCGGTTAGGTTACGAATACGGCCGGGTTCCTAAATTTCAGCGCCGACCGCTCGAATTTGGATGGCGATGATAATCCGAGATTTCTGCCGCGGCGGCGATCTCTTTATTGGATATTTTAAACAACAGATTTATGCCGACCATTAACCAATTGGTTGCCAAGGGCCGCAGACGCCTGAAGAGCAAGAGCAAGGTGCCGGCCCTGGAGGCCTGTCCGCAACGCCGTGGTGTATGCACGCGTGTGTATACCACGACACCGAAGAAACCGAATTCGGCGCTTCGAAAAGTGGCGAAGGTGCGACTTACCAACGGCTACGAGGTCATCACTTATATAGGCGGTGAAGGACACAATTTGCAGGAGCACTCGGTGGTGCTGATACGCGGTGGACGCGTCAAGGATTTGCCCGGCGTGCGTTACCACACGGTGCGCGGCTCGCTCGATACAGCGGGTGTTGCCGACCGCAAGCAAAGCCGCTCGAAGTACGGCGCCAAGCGGCCGAAGTCGTGAGAGAGATAGAATTGCGCCGCCTAGGCATAAAGAATTCACAGGATTAACAGGATTTTTCAAGATTAACAGGACTGTTTTTTAGAAATAATTTATCCTGTTAATCCTGTAGATTGTTTTGGTGACGAATCATTCTGACTAACTGAAAGATCGATACAGCGGATATAGATATATATGTCGAGAAGAAGAGAGGTTCCGAAGCGTGAAATAACGCCGGATCCGAAATACCTTAGTGAAACCGTCGCGAAGTTCATCAACGTGGTGATGAACAGCGGCAAAAAGGCTGCGGCTGAAAAGATTGTCTATGGCGCGCTGAGCACCATGGCCGAGCGCAGCAAGAAAGACCCGATTGAAATGTTCAATCAGGCGCTGACCAACGT
>JAUSDQ010000154.1 GCA_030650525.1 Sulfuricaulis sp. | reverse complement strand
CGGTCAGGTCGACCACCGACACGTCCGAGGTCGGCACGCGGAACGCCATGCCGGTGAGCGTCTTGTTGAGTTCCGGCAGCACCTTGCCCACGGCCTTGGCCGCGCCGGTGGACGACGGTATGATGTTTTCCAGAATGCCGCGGCCACCGCGCCAGTCCTTCGTGGACGGACCGTCGACGGTCTTCTGGGTAGCGGTGGCGGCGTGCACGGTAGTCATCAGACCGCGCTTGATGCCGAAGTTGTCGTGCAGCACCTTGGCGACCGGCGCCAGGCAGTTGGTGGTGCAGGACGCGGCGGAGACGATGGCCTCACCGGCGTACTTGGTGTGGTTCACGCCGTACACGAACATCGGGGTCTCGTCCTTGGACGGGGCGGACTGCACGACCTTCTTGGCACCGGCGGCGATGTGCTTCTCGCAGGTTTCCTTGGTCAGGAACAGGCCGGTCGATTCGATCACGATGTCAGCGCCGATTTCGTTCCACTTGAGTTCGGCCGGGTCCTTGACAGCGGTCAGCCGGATCTTCTTGCCGTTGACGATCAGGTTGTTGCCCTCGACCTTGATGTCACCGTTGAAGCGGCCATGCACGGAGTCGTACTTCAGCATGTAGGCCAGATAGCTGGGTTCGAGCAGGTCATTGATGCCGACGATATCGATGTCCTTGAAGTCCTTCGCGACCGCGCGGAACACCATGCGGCCGATGCGGCCGAACCCGTTGATACCGACTTTGATTGCCATAACCAAATCTCCAGAAAGTTAATTATTAAATAAATTATTTGAACCTACGCCCCCGCCCTCTCCCTCAAGGGAGAGAGGGTTTTGAGATAGGTTCTAGTTACAAAATCTCTTCCACCGTCTTGGCGACGTTCTCGCCGGTGAAGCCGAAGTGCTTGAACAGCGCGCCGGCCGGGGCGGATTCGCCGAAGCGGTCCAGACCGACCACCTTGCCGTCCAGGCCGACATATTTGTACCAGCCGTCGGTGACGCCGGCCTCGACCGCCACGCGCTTCACGCCCTTGGGCAGCACCGACTCACGGTAAGCGGCATCCTGGGCGTCGAATTCATTCGTGCATGGCATCGATACCACGCGCACCTTCTTGCCCTTGGCGGCGAGCAGCTTCTGTGCCTCCACGGCGATACCGATCTCGGAGCCGGTGGCGATAATCACCGCCTGCGGTTTGCCGCCTTCGGCCTCGGACAATACATATCCGCCGCGACGAATGGCCGCGAGTTGCTGGGCGTCGCGTTTCTGATGCGGCAGATTCTGACGCGAGAAGATCAAGCACGACGGCCCCTGCTTGCGCTCAATGGCGAACTTCCAGGCCACCGCGCTTTCGACGGCATCGCACGGACGCCACACCGACATATTAGGAATAAGCCGCAACGTCGCGGTCTGCTCGACCGCCTGGTGGGTCGGACCGTCTTCGCCCAGACCGATGGAGTCGTGGGTGTAGACGAACAGCGTCGGGATTTTCATCAGCGCCGCCATGCGCAGGGCATTGCGTGCGTATTCGGAGAACATCAGGAAGGTGGCGCCGTAAGGGATAAACCCGCCGTGCAGGACGATGCCGTTCATGATCGCCGACATGCCGAACTCGCGCACACCATAATATATATAGTTGCCGTCCGAGACGGTGTTGCTGATGCCCTTCGAGCCCTTCCAGATCGTCAGATTGGAACCGGCCAGGTCCGCCGAACCGCCGAGGAACTCCGGCAACAACGGGCCGAAGCCGTTCAGGGTGTTCTGCGAGGCCTTGCGCGAGGCGATGGTTTCGGCCTTGGCGTCCACGGATTTGATGAATTCTTCCGCCTTCGTGCTCCAGTCCTTCGGCAATTCACCCTTCATGCGCCGCTCAAACTCGGCGGCCAGCTCGGGGTAAGCTTTTTTGTAAGCCGCAAACTTGTCGTTCCAGAGCTTCTCGGCCGCGGCGCCCTTGGTTTTGGCGTCCCAGCCGGCGTAGATATCCGGCGGGATCACGAACGGGGCGTGCTTCCAGCCGAGGTTCTCGCGGGTCGCGGCGACCTCGGCCTCGCCCAGCGCGGCGCCGTGGCAGTCGTGCGAACCGCACAGGTTGGGCGCGCCATAGCCGATCACGGTCTTGCAGCAGATCATGCTCGGTTTGTTGTTGACCGAACGCGCCTCTTGAATCGCTTTGCGGATCGCCTCCGGATTGTGGCCGTCGACGTCGCGCACCACGTGCCAGCCATAGGCCTCGAAGCGCTGCGGCGTGTTGTCGGTGAACCAGCCCTCGACGTGGCCGTCGATCGAGATGCCGTTATCATCGTAAAACGCAATCAGCTTGCCGAGACCGAGCGTGCCCGCGAGCGAGCAGGATTCGTGGGAGATGCCTTCCATCAGGCAGCCGTCACCGAGGAAGACATAGGTGTAATGATCGACAATGTGATGGCCATCGCGATTGAACTGGCCGGCCAGTACTTTTTCGGCGATCGCCATGCCCACGGCGTTGGTGATGCCCTGGCCGAGGGGACCGGTGGTGGTCTCGACACCCGGCGCGTAGCCGTACTCGGGATGGCCCGGGGTTTTGGAATGCAATTGGCGGAAATTCTTGATTTCCTCCATCGGCAGCTTGTAACCCGTCAGGTGCAGCAGACTGTAAAGCAGCATCGAGCCGTGACCGTTGGACAAGACGAAACGGTCGCGGTCGACCCACTTCGGGTTGGCCGGGTTATGTCTGTGGAAGTCGTTCCACAGCACCTCGGCGATATCGGCCATGCCCATGGGCGCGCCGGGATGTCCGGAATTCGCCTTCTGGACCGCATCCATGGATAGGGCGCGGATGGCGTTCGCCAGCTCGCGCCGATTCGTTAATGTCTTGCCTTCGCCCGCCTTATGGGCCTGGGTTTTTACTGTCATGGGTTAATCCTCAATGCTTGAAAACTTGCGCTACCGTCATTCCGGGCGTTCACACCGTGCGCGGTCATCACCGGCGCGCTTGCCAGTAACAAACAACCCCTGGGAGAGACAGGTTGGTCAGTCGCCAAAGGGAATGAAAACCGGATACGCCGGGCGATTCTTTATATACGTTAAGCGAGCCGCTTCCCCTCTAAACCGTTACGGCAATCCGAGGCCTTGTTACGGCTTCTTAATCCGCGCGCATTTTCGCTCACGGTCGGTGTTTGGGCAATAGCCAACACGCTACCTGGCATCGGTTATCTACCCATAAACAGGCCTTTGTGAGAGCTGCCGTCATATTTTGATCCGAGAAAGGTCGCTCCGAATCCAGGCTCAAACCCGACTCACCATCCCGTTCTCTTCAATCCAGGCCCGCCAGCGGGAAAACAACGCTGGCGTAACGGCCGCCACAATGGAGCGCGGCGCCAGACCATAATTGAATACTTCTTTACCCTCCAGCGTGGCGGCCTGCCCACCGGCCTCGGCCAGAATCAGACTGCCGCCGGCATAATCCCACAGCTTTTGCCCGCCATGGAGGTAGAGTTGAAAACGCCCGCACGCCAGCCAACACCATTCAAGACTGCTGGCCCCGAAATTGCGCTGCGATCCGTAGGGCGGGTGCGCGCCCAGCTGGGCGGCCAGCGGCACCCGGAGCCGTTTGAAATCCACCGCCGCGATGCAACGGCGCAGCGTCTCCGGCGGCGGCGGTTCCCGTCCGCTGAGGGCAATATCGTTAATCCACGCGCCCGCGCCGCGGCGCGCCGTAAAACATTCATCGCGCACCGGATCGTAAACCAGGCCAAGCTCCTGCCGGCGATCGACGATCAGCGCCAGCGATACGGCAAAATACGGAATGCCGGTGGCATAGTTGCTGGTGCCGTCGAGCGGATCGACGCACCATAAACCTTTTCCGGCGGCGGTGGTGAGCTGTTCGTGCTCGTGCCCGGTCATTTCCTCGCCCAGAAAATCGTACTCCGGCCAATGGCGCGCGAGATCGGCCTGCAAGCGATGCTGCATCGCCACATCGACCTCGGTCACCATGCTGCCGTCATGTTTGGCGCGGCGCGTGACATCGGCGGAATTCTGCGAGGACGCGCGCCAGGGATGGCGTGCGTCAAACAAGGGCATCAGCTCCGCGCGCGCCGCCGCGCGCACGATTTCCCGCAAGGTCTCCAGTGGCGGCAACATCAGCGACTCCCGCTCGCCAGTTTGATGACGCGGGCCGGGCCGTCAAGGCTGGTTTTCTTTTCCAGCTCGCACAAGGCCTTGTGAAATTCACCCTGGGCGCGGCACATGATCTCGGCGCTCGCGGGCGAGTAATACACCGCCTCATAGGAAACCGGCTCATCGAGGGACTGCCGCGCCTGCGGCGCAAAGCGCTGCCAGGCCAGCTCGATCATCCGCCGGCCTTCACGATCCACAAAAATAAACTCCTCTGCGTCCAGCACCGCGAGGAACTGCATGCCGCGCAACGGCACGAACAAGCAACCGGTCGCGGCGCGCTTGAGCAGCACATGCGCGAGATTGTAGGTCGCGGCCGGCAGCGTGCGCGGCGCGCGCGACAGTTCCGGCGGACGATAAAAAGTTTCTTCGACGATCATTTAGAGTCCCTGACAAAATGACAACTGACGCTACGACGTCAAAAAGGGAGTCCCTTCTCCCTCCGGGAGAAGGACAGGATGAGGGGGATATTTCCACAGTGAATTTAAGATCCCCCTCACCCCCGCCCTCTCCCGAAGGGAGAGGGAGTTTCATGCCGGCGTTCATTTTGTTAGGCGCCATTATTGATTTATTGCCACAGCGATCACAGAGAAAGAAGCTGGCCAATATTTTTCATACCCTCTGTGTTCTCTGTGTACTCTGTGTACTCTATGGCTAACAAATTATTCCTGCATTCCCTTCCATTTAATCGAGCAGCCCATGCTCGGGATCTGGTCCTGCGGCCCCTGCCCGGTCTGCGCCACCTGTTTCATCGCCTCGAACAGATCGCGCCGCGCGTTCGGCACCGGATCCTTGCGCGACTCATCCAGCCGCCCGCGGTACTGAAGCTTAAGGTCCTGGTTGTAGCCGAAGAAATCCGGGGTACAGACCGCGCCGTATTGCTTGGCAATTTCCTGGGTTTCATCATATAGATAGGGGAACGGGAAATGCAGTTCCTGCGCCACCTGTTTCATGTTGTCAAACGAATCCTCCGGGTAATCCGCGGGGTCGTTCGACATGATCGCCACCGAGTTAATACCCAGCTCCTTTAGCTCGCGAGCGTCGCGAATAATGCGGTCACGCACGGATTTGACGTACGGACAGTGATTGCAGATGAACATCACCAGCAGGCCGTTTTTCCCGTGGGCCTCTTTCAAGGTCCAGATTTTTCCGTCCACGCCCTTGAGACGAAAATCCGGGGCCGGCAGGCCGAATTCACAAACGGGGGTTTCAGTACGTACCATGTCCGCTCCAATTATTTCATTCTCTGTCCACTCCCCCTCCCCCGCTCCGCGGGAAAGGGCAAGGGGCAACAAATTGCGCGTGCGACTCGCCGCCCAAACCATTTCCTTAAGCCTATTTGTAGGGCGGGTTAGCGTAGTTTGCGTAACCCGCCAACCGTTGCGCAGCAACACATCATATTTTTTGCGCCATACTCGAAGCCACATCCGGCGGGTTACGGCACAAATGACGTGCCTAACCCGCCCTACATCGGTATTGAATCTGCTTAAGCAAACGGCATTCAGTCGGGTCCAGTAAATTAACACGAGGCTATCCGGCCATGTATTATGCAGTCTATGGATAACAACACCCTGACGCAACGTGACCTGCGCGTGCTGTGGCATCCCTGCACGCAGATGCACGACCACGAAACCCTGCCGCTCGTCCCCATTCGTCGCGGGGAAGGCGTATGGCTCGAAGATTTCAACGGCAAACGCTATCTCGATGCCATCAGTTCCTGGTGGGTCAACCTGTTCGGCCATGCCAACCCGCGCATCAACGCCGCCATCGCCGATCAGCTACAAAATCTGGAACACGTGATCCTCGCGGGTTTCACGCACGAGCCCGTCGTCCGGCTTTCCGAACAACTCGTGCAACTCGCGCCCAAGGGCCTTAGCCGTTGCTTCTATGCCGACAGCGGTTCGGCGGCGGTCGAGATTGCGCTCAAGATGAGTTTTCATTACTGGCAAAACCGCGGCGAAAAAAAACGCACGCGCTTCATTAATCTTACCAGCAGTTATCACGGTGAAACCCTGGGTGCCTTGTCGATGGGCGACGTCTCCTTATATAAGGAAACCTACCAGCCCTTATTGCTGAAGCCGATCACGGTCAAATCCCCGGATTGTTATTACCGCGAGGCCGGCGAATCCTGGGCGGATTATTCCACTCGCGCCTTCGCCGAGATGGAAACAGCGCTGGCGCGCTATGCCGATGAGGTCTGTGCCGTAATCGTGGAACCGCTGGTGCAGTGCGCCGGCGGCATGCGCATGTACGACCCGGTCTATCTCAAGCTCCTGCGCCAGGCCTGCGATAAATATCGTGTGCATCTCATCGCCGATGAAATCGCCGTCGGCTTCGGGCGCACCGGCACCATGTTCGCCTGCGAACAGGCCGCCATCGCCCCCGATTTTCTGTGCCTCGGCAAGGGCCTGACCGGCGGCTATCTGCCGTTATCCGTGTGCCTGACAACCGATGAGGTGTACCAGACTTTCTACGCGGAATACGCCACGCGCAAGGCGTTCCTGCATTCGCATTCTTATACCGGGAATCCACTCGCCTGCTCGGCGGCATTGGCCACGCTAGAAATCTTCCGTGACGATGATGTGATTAATCGCAATCAAGTTCTCGCGGCGCACATAGCACATGCCACGGCGTCGTTGGCCGACCACCCACATATTGCCGAGGTGCGGCAGACCGGGATGATCCTGGCGATTGAAATGGTGAAGGACAAGAAAACGCACGAGTCTTTTCCCTGGCAGGAACGGCGTGGATTATCGGTTTACCGTTACGCGCTGGAACACGGCGCACTGCTGCGGCCGCTCGGCGACGTGATCTATTTCATGCCGCCGTACGTGATCAAGCCGGAGGAAATCAATCTGCTGGCAAAAGTGGCGGGGGAAGGAATAAATATCGCCACAACCAAGTAGCAAATTAGACGTAGCAAGAAAACGAATTTTCCCACGGTTTCAATCGATTCTGACCCTTTGATTGCTCGGTACTGCCGGTCACGCGCCCGGTCGATTACTGACACCAGGCGACATCCACCAGTGATTTGTTGCAACGCATGACAGCGTCGAAGTTGCCATGGATATCCCACCAGTTCCGCAACTTCCTGCCTTGATAATACTTTAGGTTTTTCCGGCCCGGCATATTCTGCCAATGCCAGATACTGTATTGGCGAATCCCGTTATCCAGGATATCTTGCATCGTCGGAGATTCGATTCCCTCCGTGCTGTTGCAAGACCAGTTGGCGCAACTGACAAGATGCGGTGCGGGATCATCCGCCGCGCGATTCATGACGTCCGGCTCCCAATTTATGCAATCGGAATAATTGGCGTCCTCGTTCAGCCTGTCATAGGCCCATCTGCCGTTCGGCGCCGTGTGCATATCGCCGCATCCCCCCATCTTTGGTTCCCATGGTATGCCCGGGCCACTCCAGCGCAGCTGCGCCATGGCACCTTGCCCGACTTCGTAATACTCCATCTTGATCTCGAACATTTTACTTCCGTCCAATGTCACGCTGCTCTTTGACTCGCGAACGATATGCTCGATGACCTTCTTGCCATCAACATATAACCTCACCCCGTCATCGGTGGAAGCATAGAAAGTGTAATCATTGTCGCCCCGCGCCGGAGGCCGGAGGCGCGCGGTCCAGCGCACGCTGAAATGATCGGGTGAGAGATACAATGGCGCGGGACTCCCCTGTCCCCAGTCAAAATTTATTTCCAGATCGTAGCGAACGAGATTTGGCACCCTCATTCCCATCGGCGGCCACGTCTCCTCGCCGGTGTTTTTAAAATATTCCCCGTAGAAATAGCCATTTTCCGAGTCTCCGGCTCCGATGACCTGCGAGGCATCCCGGGGGGCGCAATCGGAATGATAAACACCCGCACAGGGGCTGTTGAAACGACGGAACAGTTTGGGGTCAACATGCTCCAACTCGCGTTCTATCTGGTGGCCCCAAACCTCCGTGAACAAATCCCATCGATCATAGGTATGGGTATAGACGCGGTACGTAGTACGGCAAACAGGCACATCTTCAGGACCGCCGTTGCCAGTATTGACAATGGGTCCCGACATAAAGGATTCCCAGTGATTGAATCGGGTTTGATGAGGGGGTTTCAGAATCCAGACTTCACGCACACCTCTGTAATCCACGTAATCACAGATGTTCAGGCCCGGGTCCCGCATGATTCTCGGGTAATCCACGTGACCGTTGGGCCTGAATGGTAGCGTGTCTCCGTAACTCGAATGCTCCCTGGTATCAATGACGTGGTAACGAAGCGACGGCTGTGGTCGCTGGTATTCCGGGTATGTGCCGGGAGGACAAAGGATGACATCGGAAGGGCACGGTGGATAGGCATACAATTGATAACGGGTGCTTTCTTCCGCGGCCAACCTCATCGCCTCAACCTGATTGTCCACGAACTCGTTGGTTTTCTGATAATCGTGCTTATAGGCCCACGGGTAGTCTTCGATGTTCGTGTCGATAACGCTGTTCGAACGATTGAGGTGCAGATACTTGATCACCAGTACGTTCATGTCGTAACTGGAATCCAGATTTCCCGCGGTGGCGCTTAATGGATGTGCTATGAACAACAGGCTGCCAATAATAGAGGCGATACGGAATAGAGGCCCTAAGAGGTCGCAAGCCTCAGGCCAAACCCCATGAACCCTTGCCGATGCCTTACCCATCTTGTCCATGATTCCAGAAACAGGAAGAAAAATCCTGAAATATCATTACCGATGTGACACGCAAACAAGGAAAAGGTTGTACGCGAGGATAGCTGTTTGGTTATCAATGGTTTTCTGACAGCGTCTGGCAGGGATGCGCGCATTATCCATAGATACTGTGCGCGGAGCTGCGGGCACGAAAGTTAACTACTTTAGGTCGGATAAAACACCTTTTTTAGCGCCTCGAAGTCCGGGATCAGCATCAGCTTGCTGGCAACCTTAAGACCGGCGGCGATGTAAGGCGAATTCGGCAATTCAGAGCTTTCGGCCACCGGCTGGCTGCCGTCCAGCGTCTGCGGACGCGGCTCGGCGACCGACCACATGCCGAAAAACTCCCAGTCGTTTCTGCCGCTCAGCGGATAGAGAATGACAATTTTGCCGGTCACGGGGTTGACCGGGGCCAACCCGCCAAGCAGCGTCTCGAAGGAAATCACCGGTACCACGAGTGTGCGCCAGCCGATCACGCCCTTCAGCCAGGGATGGCAAAAAGGAACCGGCGTCAAGAATACGGGATTGATGACTTCCGCCACCGCGGCGCTGGGCAGGAGCAGCGTGCTCCCTTCCAGCGGAACTTCCAGCGAATGCAGACGCGGACCCGACCGCGGCTTCATCACTGCTCTCCCAGGCTTTGTAAATAGGCGATGAAGGCCTTGGGATCGAAAACAAGTATCACGCTGTTACCCGACACCCAGCCACCGGAAAACAAATGGCCGATGCGCGTGGGCGGAAGTCCCAACGGCATGAACGGCGAAATCGTCGTTGCTTCGCGCGGCATCAGCTCAATTTCATCGACCACCAGTCCGACCGCATGCGGTACCGCTTCTAGAAATACCGCGCGGTGCCAGTGCTGACGCCGGCTAACGCGCAGCGTCGCGTCCAGGCAATACGCCGGTAACCGCGTCTGGCGTACCGTACGCCACGCCGCGACATTCCCCTCGGGAGACTTGTTGATAATCATGCTTTCGCGCTGCTCGATGTTATAACCCGACGCGCTCGGCAACAGATAGCTGGTTTTCCCGAACTGCAAACGCAGATACTGGTTGGATTCAGTCAAGGTCGTTTTTTCCTGAGTGCCGATGATTGTCCGGGCCCGTTAGCGGACCCCGCGCCGGCAGCTCATGGCTCCCGGCCCTTCGAGAGCAGCTTATCGACATTCTGGAACAATTCCTCTTCCTGATAGGGCTTGCTCATATACATGTCCACGCCCAGATCGAAGGCCTTCTGCCGGTGCTTGGCGCCGGCGCGCGAGGTAATCATGATGATTGGGATATGTTTGAGCGTCTCATCGGAGCGCACGCGTGCGGTCAGTTCATAACCGTCCATGCGCGGCATCTCGATGTCGACGAGCATCACATCGGGTATGTGATCGCGCAGCTGTTCGACGGCATCGATGCCGTCTTTGGCCACCAGCACATCCATGCCGCGCTTTTGCAGGTGCTTGCTCGTGACCTTGCGCACGGTAAGCGAGTCGTCCACCACCATGATAACCGGCCGTACACGAACTTCCTGCGCCACCTTGCCTTCCGGCCGGTGCTCGAAGTGAATGACGTCATCGCGGAACCACAAACCGGGAACATCCAGGATGAGAATAACGCGGCCGTCGCCCAGAATGGTGGCGCCGGACAGCCCCTTGATTTCGGCGAGTTGCGGGCCGACGGACTTGATCACGACTTCGCGCGTACCGCCCAGTCCATCGACCTGAATCGCCACCTCGCGCGTTCCGGTGCGCGCCAGCAAGACCGGTACTTTCTTGCCGTTGCGCGGCACCGAGGGGATGCCGAGACGCTGGCCGAGGTGCATGTACGGATACACCTGCTCGTTGTGGGACAGCAGCGGGTTCTTGCCGACGGAAATACTGTCGATCTTCTCGATCGGAAACTCGATGATATTCACGACCGAGCCAAGCGGCAGGGCAAAAAGCTGATCGCCCACGTACACCATCAGCGCCTGGGTGATGGAAAGTGTCAGCGGCAGACGAATGATAAATGTCGTGCCGACCCCCTGCTCGGTGTCCACCGACATGCTGCCACCCAATTGCTTCACTTCGCTGTGCACCACGTCCATGCCCACGCCGCGTCCGGAGACATGGGTGATGGTATCCGCGGTGGAGAACCCGGACATGAGGATAAACTGGATCAGCTCTTCCTCCGACAGATTGGCGTCGGCGGGCATCAACCCGCGTTCGATCGCCTTGGTGCGGATCGCTTTTATGTTGAGTCCCTCACCGTCGTCGGAAAAGCGAATGATCACTTCCGAGCCTTCCTGCGAGCTGGCAATGGTGATGCGCCCGATCGGCTGTTTGCCTTGCTTGCGCCGCGTGGTCTCGTTTTCGATCCCGTGGTCGACGCTGTTACGGATCATGTGCTCAAAAGGCCCGATCATGCGCTCCAGCACGTTGCGATCGATTTCCACCTCGGCGCCGTCCAGGTTGAGCTCGACACGCTTGCCCAGCTCGCGCGCGGTCTGGCGCACGATGTGCCGCAGGCGCGCGCCCTGCGTCGAGAAACTGACCATGCGCGTGCGCATCAGACCTTCCTGCAGCTCGGTATTGATGCGCGCCTGCTGCTGCAACACCGCTTCGGCTTCGCCGACGAAGTTGCCCATGTTGTTCTGGATGGTGCCCAGGTCGTGGAGACTTTCCGCCAATGAGCGTGACAACTGCTGCAGACGGCTGAAGCGGTCGAATTCGAGCGGGTCGAAGTCGGCGGCACGGCCTTCGGCTCCGGACTCCTGCTCCGTGCGGTAGAGTATCTGCGACTCGGACTGAATTTCGAGCTCGCGAATCTGCTCGCGGAAGCGCGCGATGTTGCGCGTCAATTCGGAAAGATTGTCGCGGAAGCTGTAAATCTGCTGCTCCATGCGCGAGCGCGATATACTCACCTCGCCGGCGTAGTTAACCAGTTCGTTCAGCAGGCCAGTATCGACGCGCACCTGCCCGCGGCGCTCCATCTTCTCCGGCCACTGCTGTGCCTGTCTTTCCTCGTCTTCCAGACGCTGCCGGCGTTCCTCGATCTCCGCGGCGGTCTCCCTTGGCGCGGGTATTTCCGCCAGCGGCGCTACACGGGGCGATTCCGCGGACGCGGCGGCGGTTTCCTCGAAATACCCGGCGTCCGGCATCTCCGGTGGCGCGTCGGCGAGCGGTGCCGGCGCCGCGTTTTCTTCGGGCACCGGCATTCCCGGCACGGGCTGTCCGGAGGCGAGCGCCAACAGCCTGGCATTCAGCTCATGGACATCGGGCACGGGCATGTTGCCGCGAGCGCGATCCAGCATCACCACCAGCATGTCATGCGCCTCATCGAACAGGTCGAAGATATCGCCCTCCGCGTAGATCTTGCCTTCCTCGATGTTCCTGAGCAGTGTCTCGGTGTTGTGGCTGAGATTGCCCATCGTCATGGCGCCGGCCATGCGCGCGCCGCCTTTAAGCGTATGCAATGAGCGCTTGAGATCCTGCACCAGCCCTCGGTCCTCCGGACGGGCGCGCCAGCGGGTCAGCGCCTCTTCGATGGAGTTGAGAATATCCAATGCTTCTTCCTGGAAAATTTCCAGCAATTCAGGATCGATCTCCTCGAGCACGGCTCGCTCAGGCGGGGCACCGCCGGGCGGTGACGTAGGCACAGGCGCCTTCGCGGCGGCCGGCGGCGTGTGGACAATCTCAATATGCTCCGGTGGGGATACAGGTTCCGGCAGGTATTCTGTTGCTTCTTCCAGCGGCGCTTCGGCCGGCAATTCCGCCAGCGGCGGCGCGGCCTCGATTTCGGTGACGCGGGCTGGCACCGGCGCGGCATGCTCATCCGCCGATTCCATTTTCACGAGGTATTTGTTTTCCGCGCGCAGATCGCGCGTAAGATCGGCGAATTGCCGCCGCAAATCGCCGGAAGACGTGGCCCCGCTGTTCAGCAGATTGACCAGCTCGGAGACCTGCGCTTCGAAGCGGGACGTAAGTTCGAGATATGACTCGCTTAACGGTATGCCTTCGCTCTTGAGGGCGTGCAACAATTTTTCGATTTCCGCGCAAGGGTCAAACATCACCGCAATACCCAACGAGCGTGCGTTACCTTGCAGCGTGTGCACCGATCGGAACAGGGTTTCCGATACGAAACACGCGCCGCCGGCTTCACGACAAGCGGCGATCTGCTGACGGATATTGGCGATGTTACCGAGTGCTTCGGTAGTGAATATTTCAAGCAAGGTACCGTCGAGTTTGGGCAAATCGCCTTCCTGGACCGCGGACGCAGGCGCTGCGCTCCGCTCCGGCGGACGAGTGGCCGACGATGCGACCGGTTTGGCAGCAGGCGCGCTGCCTGGTTGTGCCAGGGCTTGCGCCGTCTCGCGCAATCCCTCGACATCGATGCCGTGCGGCGGGCCGCCGGCCAGGACATCGACCATCCGTGGTAGGACCTCCTGAGCCTGCTGAAGCAGATCGACGATCTCCGCAGAGGGCACGATTTTTCCTTCGCGCACCCGGTTCAGAATGTTTTCCACGGCCCAGGAGAACTCCGCCACCTCGCTGGCCCCCACCATGCGGCCACTGCCCTTGAGTGTGTGAAAACCGCGACGTAGTTCGGTCAAGGCATTCTGGTTATCGGTGTCGTCGCGCCACAGAACGAATTTGTTCTTGATGTTCTGAAGCACATCGCGCGCGTCTTCGATGAAGATCTCCATGATCTCGGCGTCGAATTCCGCATCCGTGGCGGACCGCGCCGGAGGGGCGGACGGCACGGGAGGAGCGGGTGGCACTGCTGCATGGTCGGTGTTGAAAGCTGCCGGTGGAATTATTTCGGATTCCTGTTCCGCCTCAGGGGCGGCGGCGGGCGGGGCCGTGCGCACCGCCATGCGTCGGCCAGCCACTACCGACATGGCGGTAAACGACTGCTTCAACGTGTCGACGATCTCTTCGGATAACCGCGCCGGGTCATCGGCGACAAACGTGAGCAGATGATTCATCTCCGCGCTGATTTTTTCTATCTTCTCCTGTCCACGCTGCTTGGCAAGCTGCGTGAGTTCATCCAGCTGCTGCGCGAGCGTTTCCCGCGCCGCTCCGTTCTCGCTATCGTCGAGCCAGGACTCCAGGCTCAAACGGACACCGTCAATCAGCATCGCCGGATCGCGCTGCTGGCCGTGACCGCTCGCCAGCGCCGCCTCCATCTCGGTGAATGCCGAGTCGATCAGCGCCTCCAGGTGTTGTCTGTCGGCGCGCAGCCCTTCCACGAAGGCGCCGATGGTGCCGACGCACACGGCCAGGCCATCCATGATGGCGCTATCCGCGATGATCGCGCCGTGCCGAATATCCTCAACATACTGTTTTGTCGCTTCAACCAGTTCGGCGGCACGTGACTGCCCCAGAATCTGCATCGCGCCGAGAATCTGGGAAAGCAATAGCGGGACATCGTCCAGTGACTGGACGTGGGAGGTGTCCGCGGCAAACCCCTCGAGCGCCTCTTCGATGCGGCTTAAGTTGATGCCGACTTCGCCACCCACCACATTCAGCAGCTGCTTGTAATCGGACTCGGTAAGTTCGCCATCGGAAACCTCGAGGCCTTCGGCGGCGGGCACGGCGTAGGCGTCGTCAGGCGAAAGCAGCACATGCAAGCGGTGGACGGCGTCTTCAATCTGCTTTTTCCATTCGGCGGGAGACCGGGTGATGTCGCGGGTGCTGTTCTCCACCATGAGCAGCGCTTCGGCCATGGGCATGGAGGCCATTTCGGGGTTCGCCAGCTGGTTGTCGAGAATGGCGCGGCATACCTTCGAGAGCTCGTCCACCAGCGATTTCAACATCGGCACGTTCAACATGTCGAGCGTACCGGACATTTTGTGGAACGATTCAATCAGCGGCTCGAGCGAGACCGAACCATGGCTCTCCGGATCGAAGTAGGTGGACATCAGATCCTGCGCCGCCTCGATCTCCTTGCCCAACGCGGCGGACACCGACTGCAGTGCCTCGGGGGTGGGAAGATTTCTCGCGACAGGTTCCTCGGGAGCGCCGCCGGTCAACAAAAACTCAAGATCGAATGCGCGCTTGAGTTGGGTAATCCTGGGTCCCTGGGATTTCGCCTGCGCCACCTCCCACAGAATGGCGCAGATAAGCGATTCGGAGGAAGTGCGCAACACCGATTTTTCCGCGCCGTCGATCGCCTTCTTGATCTGCTGATCGATGCGCGCAAAGAGTTTCTTGCGCGCGGCGTTTACTTCCAGCCCGTCGTCGATCAGGGCCTCGATCAATCCCCCGGCCGCCCAAAACAACTGTTCGAGCACGGCGATACCGGTCTTGGCCTGCAGTTGTTCAAATACATCCGCGATCGCGTTTAGCGGCTGTTTGTTCGTCGTTTCGCGCAGCCAATTGAGCAAAGCCGGCTGGAAAGTACCACGCAGTTGTTTGGCGAGTTCAAGGTACTCGGTTTCTTGGAGTTTCTCCCCCTGGCGTTCGGATAGCGGAGGGCGCACCGAAAGATCGGGAGAGAAAAGTTCCAGTTCCGAGATAGCGGGGGCATTGCGCGCGGCGCGCAATTCATTCATGAGTGCAATATGCTGGAGCGGAACGTCCAACTGTCCATACTGCAGCCGCGCCAGGTAATCCGGCAACGTCAGGATGCCGCGTGTCAGGGCATCGAAAACCTTGGGGTCAGGAGCGACCTTGTCGTTGATGATGGCATCGGCGAGCGCTTCCGTTTCCTTGGCCAGCATGGCCGCGCCGTCGAGCTCGACCATGAGCAGCGTGCCCACCACCTGATGCAAATGGGTGACACAAAAGCGCAGACGAGTCTTGTCGGATGGATTTTCGGCGAACGACTCGAGCGCGAGCCGCGCCTGTTTCAGCGTCTCGTCGATCTCGGTTTTGACCCAACCGAGCGTGCTCAGGTCAACTTTGCTGTGCGTGCTCATCCGTAAATAAAGCCTCTGTCCCACTCCCCCTCCCGCGTGAAGCGGGAAGGGGATGGATCGGTGCGGCGGAACGCCGCCGCGACGCTATGCCGGCAGCTTGAAGCCTGCCACGGAGGCCTGCAGCTCACGCGCTAGATCGGAGAGCTTGCCGATGGCTTCCGCCGTTTGCCGGCTGCCCGATGAAGTCAGCGTGGTGGTCTCCTGAATCTTGGCCATGCTCCCGGAAACGTCGGTGGCCGTTTGCGACTGCCGCTGGGCGTCGCGTGCGATATTCACAATCAGGCTCGACAACTGCTCGGACACCGATTCGATCTCGCCCAACGCTTGTCCCGCGGCGTCGGCCAGCCGCGTGGCCTGCACCACGCCATTGGTGGCCTGCTCCATCGAGGCCACGGCTTCGTTGGTGTCGGCCTGAATGGTTTTCACCAGGTCGGCGATCTGCTTGGTGGCTTCGGCGGAACGTTCCGCGAGCCGCTGCACTTCGTCCGCCACCACCGCGAAGCCACGGCCCGCCTCGCCCGCCATGGCCGCCTGAATCGCGGCGTTCAGCGAGAGGATGTTGGTCTGCTCGGCGATGTCGTTGATGAGTTCCACGATTTCACCGATCTGCTGCGAGGATTCGCCCAGACGCTTGATGCGCTTGGCGGTCTCCTGGATCTGCTCGCGCATCCCGTCCATGCCGGTGATCGTGTCCTGCACCGCGGCGGCACCGCGCTTGGCGGTGGCCACCGAACCCTGCGCCACTTCGGCGGAACGCTCGGCGCTCTTGGACATGTCCTGCATCGAGCGCGCCATGGCCACCATCTTGCCGGTGGCTTCGGTGATTTGCGCCGCCTGCCGCAACGCGGCTTCAGTCAGCTCGGTGGCCGTCTGGCGCGAGTGCTCCGAGGCCACGGCCACTTGTTGCGCGGCGTTCTTGATGCGCACCACCAGGTTGCGCATTTCGCGCACCGCGTAATTGATCGAGTCCGCGATCGCGCCCGTGATCTGTTCGGTCACCTCGGGTTGGATCGTGAGATCGCCGTCGGCGAGGTCGCCCATTTCATCGAGCAGCTTGAGAATGGCGTCCTGGCTCTGGCGGTTCTGCTCGGAGCTCAGGTGGGCACGGTCACGGGCGTCGGCCACCAGTTTGCGCGCCAGCAGGAACAGAAAGAGCAGCGAGGCAAAACCCGCGATGAAGATCGCCGTGCGGATGCCGGCGCGCTGCTCGGCCAGACCGGAGTAAGCTTGCACCAGATCTCTTGATTTATTGAGCAGCGGGTCGGACTGGTCGAACACCGTCTGGCTGGCGCGCTGGGAGACGAACAGTTCCGCCGCGTTGCCCAGGATACTTTCGACGTGGTTATTGATCTCGCCGAAAATGGCGGCGGACTCGTCGAGCTTGGGGTGGATCGACACCGGGGCGCTTTTGCGCAGCTTGTCGTCGGACTCCTTGAAGAGCTTCGCGTCCTTGCCGAACTGGGCGGCGGCCACCGCGGCCTCATTGCCGCCTTGCGAAAAGAGGTTAACGTCCTTGGCAATACGCTGGGAGAGCATGCCCTGGCGACTGGCGAGATAAATCTGGTCCTGCTTCAGACCGGCCTTGGCGCCGATCTCCACCACTTCATCGGAGACCGACAACAGCATCGGGCTCATCTGGTTGATCGCCATCACCGAGTCATGCATGCTGAACAACGATTGTTCCAGCGAGAGAATCTGGTCCACCTGCCCGCGCAAACCCTCGTTCGCCTTGGGCGACCACATCTTGATAATGTCCTTCAACTGCTTGTCGGCGATATCCGGCGGACTGGCCGCCACGCCCAATTGCGGGTTGCCATCGCGTAGCGCGGTCACGATGCTGTCAAACCGGTCACGCGACTCCTTCAGGGTTCTGAACGCGGTCGGTTGCCCGACCACCGCCTCGCGCGCGTCCTTGGCCAGGCGTTGCGACAACATCAGCAGCTGCGATGACTGCTCGATGTATTTGGACTCGCGCTCGGACCGCTGCGCGTTGACCACCAGCAGCCAGATCATGGCGATCATGGCGATTACCATGCCGCCCAAGAGGAACGGCAGGCCGCCGACCATGCTCATCACGCCACCGCCCAGCAAGGAGGATCGCTG
>JAUSDQ010000146.1 GCA_030650525.1 Sulfuricaulis sp. | reverse complement strand
AGCAGATACAGGTAGGCGGGCATAATGTCTTCCGGCGGGGGCAGCTTCGCGACGTCGTCACCGGGGTAGAGGCGGGAACGCATGCCGGTGCGCACCGCGCCGGGGTCGAGGCTGTTGGCGCGGATGCGCCCTTCGGTGGCCAGCTCCGTGGCCAGAATCTGCATCAGACCTTCCAGGCCGAAACAGGAAACGCCGTAGGCGCCCCAGTACGCGCGCCCCTGGCGGCCGACGTCGGCGCTGGTGAACACGATCGAGGCATCGGCGGATTTCCGCAACAACGGCAGGCAGGCGCGGGTCAGCAGCCAGGCGGCGTTCAGGTTGACCTGCAGCACGCGATACCAGGTTTCCGGATCGTAAAGTTCCACGGGTGTCAGCGTTCCGGCATCGGCCGCGTTGTGCAGCAGACCGTCAAGGCGGCCGAATTCCTTTTCGATGGTTTGTGCGATCTGTTCATAGTGCGCCACGGTGGCGTGGGCCAGGTCGAGCGGGAGCATGGCCGCCTGGGGCCGGCCGCGGTTTTCAATTTCGTCGTAAACCTTCTCCAGCTTGGCGGCGGTACGGCCCAGCAGGATCACGCTGGCGCCATGCGCGGCGCAAGCCAGTGCCGCGGCGCGCCCGATGCCGTCGCCGGCACCGGTGACCAGAATGGTGCGGGCGGTGAGCAAGTCATGGGCCGGCGTGTAAGATGGCATGGTGATTTGAAGCGCAAGGATATTTCGTGTGGCGCGCATTGTAGCGCAAGCGGCCATGCCGCACAGTGGTCAAGGCCGGTCGACACGGTTATCATGTGCCGAGATTTACGACATAGAGGACGTCATGAAGAAATTCTTTTTCGGTCTTGTCGTTGGCGCCGTTATCGCTTTTCCCCTGGGCATCAACTTTGGCAAGGATGTACCGCTGCTCAGTAACCCGTTCGCCGCCAAGCTGGATTTTTCGGATCGGGTCAAGCAGCGCACCGGCGATCTTATCGAGGACACCAAAGAGGCGATCCACGAGGCGACCAAGCCGGTCAAGGATAAGCTGAAGTAACAGGCCCCGCGCGCCGGCGGTTATCAGGCAAACGTGGCTTTGCCGTCGTCGTTGACGCAGATGCGGTTGCGTCCGCCATTCTTGGCGAGGTAAAGGCGGTTGTCGGCCACCCCCAATAACTGGTCGATACTCTCCGACGGATCCACGCCGAAGGAAGCAATGCCGATACTGACGGTGATCGGCACGATCTTGTCGCCAAAAATAAATTGTTCCCGCTCGATGGCAACGCGAATGCGTTCCGCCAGTACCGCGGCACCCAGGCGATTGGTGTCCGGCAGCAACAGTGTAAATTCCTCGCCACCGATGCGCGCCACCGTATCCTCCGCGTGCGCCATCCGATTCAGAATTTGCGCCACCGTGATAATGGCTTCGTCGCCCGCCTGGTGCCCATAGGTGTCGTTGATTTTCTTGAAGTAGTCGATATCGAGCAGGATGACGGACAGGTCGGATACATAGCGCCGTGCCATGACCAATGCTATGGCTCCCTTTTCGAAAAACGCGCGCCGGTTTTTGAGTTTGGTGAGCGAATCGGTTGTGGCCTGTTTCGCCAGCGCCTTCTTGCTGGCTTCCAGTTCGCGAATGGTGCTGGCCAGCCGGTAATGCACGTTTACCCGCGCCACCATCTCCATTTCGTCGATCGGCTTGTTGATGAAATCGTTGGCGCCGTTGAGAAACGCCAGGTTGCGGTCGACGTTATCCTCGGCGGTGGTCATGACAATGACCGGCAGATTCTTGTGGCGATCGTCGTCGCTGCGGCGGATCTTGACCAGCAGCTGATGCCCCGTCATGTTGGGCATCTGGATGTCGGTGATGACCACGGCAATGTCCGGGTTCCGCTCCAGTAGCTGCCAGGCTATGACACCGTCGGTGGCGTGCAGCAGGTGATAGCTGCCGCCGAGGTATTTGGACAGCAGGGCCGTGGTCGTCTGGGAGTCTTCGACCAGCAGGAGCAGAGGTAGCGAGTCGGGTTTTTTGAGCTGTTCGGGCTTCATATTAATGTTATGCGCTGGGCCCCGCCCGGAAAGGACGGTGGCACTAAAAATATAGCACGGCCCAGGCCGTTGATTATTCGAGGGTGTTCTGGATTATGCCGATAAAGTCCGTCCAGGACTTTATCGGCCGCGCAGCCGTTTGTTGAAAAACGAGTTTTTCAACAAACGGCTAACCCTGCTGGACGTCCCTGACGGCCTTATCGATTCGCTCAGGTTCTTCCAGCGCCTTGCCGCCACCCACGCCCATCTCGGAGAACTTGCGCGCTCCCGGCAGCAGCTTGGTCTCGTAGGAACCCACGGTCTTGTTGTAATCGGTTACGGCGCTGTTCAGGCTGCGGCCGAGCTTCACGAGATGCTCGCTGAAAATCGACAGCCGGCTGTAGAGCTCTTCGCCGACATCCCGAATCTGCTCGGCATTGGCCGCCAGGCTCTCCTGACGCCAGCCGTAGGCGACGGTGCGCAGCAAGGCGATGAAATTGGCGGGAGTGGACAGAATAATCTTCTGCCGCAGGGCGTCCTCGAAGAGCTCGCGGTCTATATCCAGCGCGGCGCCGAGGAACTGTTCGCCCGGAATAAACAGTACCACGAAGTCGGGCGCGTTCTTGAACTGGTCCCAGTAGGCCTTGGCCGCGAGTTCCTTGACGCGCTCACGCACCTTGCGTGCATGGTGCTCAAGAAATTTTTTGCGCGCTTCGATATCGGTCGATTCGACGGCGCTTAAATAAGCATCGAGCGGCGTCTTCACGTCCACCACGATCTCGCGTCCGCCGGGCATGCGCACGATCATGTCGGGACGCATCCGGCCGGTCTCGGTGTCGGTCTGTTCCTGTTCGTAAAAATCACAATGCTCCACCATGCCGGCGAGTTCAGCCAGGCGCTTCAAGGTGAGTTCACCCCATTGACCGCGCACTTCGGGGCGGCGCAGGGCCTGAACCAGGTTGCGTGTCTCGCCGTGCAACAGCTGCTGGGTCTGGGTCATGGTCTCGAGGTGTTTGGAGAGTGAGCCATAGGCTTCCTTGCGTTCATTTTCCATGAGGCGAATCTGCTGTTCGGTTTTTTCCAGCGCCTCACGCACCGGCTTGATCAGATTCTCCACCGCCTTTTCCTTCAGATCGAGGTCGCCTTTCGCCTGAACGTGAAACTGCTTGAGCGTTTCCTGCGCCAGTTGCAGAAACGACGCATTGTTTTCCTTGAGTGCGCGGCTGGAGAGGGCGATAAAAGTCTGTTCCAGTCCGGCCAGCTTTTCCTGCGCGGCCTTGCGTTCCAGTTCCAGCGTGGTGGCCAGTTCCGCCAGCCGCTTCTGGTCGCGCAGATGGGCGATAAACCAGCCCAAGGCTCCCGCCAGCAGGATGACGACACCGACAATAATAAGTGTGATGGAATTATTCATCGCCTGTCAGCCAGTCCAGAATTTCGAGCGGTGTGCGGATCATGCCGTCGGCACCCCAGTTCCGCGGTGTTTCATCCTTACTAATGTACCCGAACAACGCCACCAACGTCTTCATGCCGGCGTGTTTTCCGGCCTGAATGTCGCGCTCGGCGTCGCCGACGTACAGGCATTCGCGTGGCTGGCTGCCCGCCTGGGTGCAGGCCAGCAACATGGGTTCGGGATGCGGCTTGCGGTTGGCGGTGGTGTCACCGCTCACCACGCAGACCGGCGCGGGCGCCAGCTTCAAGCTCGCCACCAGCGGGTCGGTGAGAAAGGCGGGTTTGTTCGTAACAACCCCCCAGTTGATGTGTTTCTGCTGCAGCGTTTGCAACAAAGGCTCGATGCCGGCAAAAGGTCGTGTATGGCGGCAGAGGTTTTCAGAATAGAGCGTGAGGAACCGCTGTCTCAGTCGCTCAAAATCCTTGTCGCCGAGGGTAACGCCAAAACCGAGTTTCACCAGCGCGCCCGCGCCGTGCGACACCTCGGGCCGGATGATTTCATAAGGGAGCGGCTGCCGCTGTTCTTCCTTAAGCAACTCATTCAGCGCATGGGCCATGTCCGGCGCGGTGTCGGCCAGCGTGCCGTCGAGGTCGAACAACACCGTGCGGATATTACTCACTGCGTTTGCAGACGTAGGGTGTGCTGAGCGTTAGCGAAGCGCACCGAATGAGCCGATGGTGCGCAACGCTGCGCTTTTGCGCACCCTACAAAATCTCCCCCCGCTCTCAGGGGGAGGATTAGGGTAAGGGGATTCTTGAGATGATTTCTACTCACCGCGTGTGGTGTAGGCAATGTAGTTCACGTCCACACCGCGGCCCAGCCGGTACTGGCGTGTCAGCGGGTTGTAGTGCATGCCGATGAACTCACGCACGGAGAGCCCCGCGTGCCGCGCCCAGCGTTCGATCTCCGAAGGCTTGATAAACTTCATGTATTCGTGCGTTCCGCGCGGCAGCAGGTTCAGCACGTATTCCGCGCCGACGATGGCCAACAGCCAGGACTTGGGATTACGGTTGATGGTGGAGAAGAATACCTGGCCGCCGGGTTTGACAAGCTTGGCGCAGGCCGCAATCGTCGAAGCGGGGTCGGGCACGTGTTCCAGCATCTCCATGCAGGTCACGACGTCGAAGGACTCGGGTTGTTCGCGCGCGAGATCCTCGGCGCTGACGTGGCGGTAATCGACCTTGAGCCCGGATTCCTTGAGATGCAGCTTGGCGACCGCGAGCGGTGCCTCGCCGAGATCGATGCCCATGACGCGGGCACCGAGCGCCGCCATGCTTTCCGCGAGGATGCCGCCGCCGCAGCCGATGTCGAGCACGGTCTTATCCTTCAACCCGACGCGGTCATTTATATAGTTGAGGCGCAGCGGGTTGATCTCGTGCAGCGGCTTGAATTCGCTGTGCGGATCCCACCAGCGCGCCGCGAGTTGCGCGAATTTGGCGATCTCGTCCGGGTCAACGTTTTGTGCGCTTTGGGCCATCTGTATAGACAGGATTTACAGGATTAATAACAGGATTAAAAGAAGATTTTAAAACAATCCTGTTAATCCTGAAAAATCCTGTTAATCCTGTCTATTAACCCTTTATCTTGTCGCGCCATTGTGCGGCTTTGTCCCGCAGAGCGGCTTCGTCCAGGCCGGTCAGCTGGTGCTTCGCGAGCAGGTGCCGGCCGTTCACCCATACGTCCGTGACCTGATCGCGCGTGGCGGTATAAATGATCTGCGAGAGTGGATCGTAAACCGGCTGGCTCGATATGGCCGACAGATCGATCGCCGCCATGTCCGCGGCTTTGCCCGCCACCAGCGAACCGGTGTGCGCCTCAATTCCCAGCGCCTTGGCGCCGTTGAGTGTCGCCATGCGCAGCGCGGTGTGTGCCGGGATGGCAGTGGCTTCGCCGCTCACGCCTTTGGCGAGCAGGGCCGCGATGCGCATTTCCTCCAGCATGTCGAGATTGTTATTGCTGGCCGCGCCGTCGGTGCCGAGTGCCACGTTTACGCCGGCCTTGACCAGCGTCTGCACCGGGCAGAAGCCGCTCGCGAGTTTGAGATTCGATTCCGGGCAGTGAATAACGCTGACGTTATCCTGCGCCAGCGATGTAATTTCATCCGGCAGCAGCTGAGTCATGTGCACCGCCAGCAGGCGCGGGCCGAGCAACCCGAGTTTCGCGAGACGCGCGAGCGGCCGCATGCCGAATTGTTTTTGGCCCGCATCCACTTCATGTGCGGTTTCGTGCACATGCATGTGGATGGGAATATCCAGTTCGTCGGCGTACATGCGGATTCTTTCCAGCGGCGCATCCGAGACCGTGTAGGGCGCGTGTGGCGCAAAGGCGGTGCTGACGAGTTCGCTGTTGCGCAGCTCATCGTGCAGCTTGAGACCCTTGTGCAGGTATTCGTCGGCTCCCTGCGCCCAGGCGCTCGGGAAATCCAGCATGATCAGCCCCACGCAGGCGCGCATGCCGGCGTCCGCGCATACACGCGCCGTGACATCGGGGAAAAAATACATGTCGTTGAAACAGGTGGTGCCGCTTTTCAACATCTCCGCGATCGCCAATTCCGTGCCGTCGCGCACGAAGGCCTCGCTCACCCATTTCGCCTCCGCCGGCCAGATGTGATGGTTCAGCCAGTCCATGAGCGGCAGATCGTCTGCGAGACCGCGGAACAGACTCATCGCAGAATGTGTGTGCGCGTTGATAAGGCCCGGGATCAGGGCGTGGTGCGGCAGGTCGATGGTCTCCGTCGCGCGATATTTCTTCGCGACATTCGCTGTGGGCAGGACTTCAACGATTTTCCCGCCGTGGACAGCAATGCTGTGGTGGTCCAGCGTCTTGCCGTCGGGTTCGACGGGAATCACCCAGCGGGCGTTTATTAAGGTGTCGATGGTTTGCATGGGTTGTTTTTTTGTGGTGTCGGGCGGAGGCAGTATACCTAACCGTCGTCCCCGCGAAAGCGGGGCCCACGTATTAAATGTAGGGTGGGTTAGGCGATTTTTGCCGTAACCCACCGAACACTCAAGACGGCCGTATGGGGAGCAGCAAAGCGGACACCTGAGGTGTAGACTATCTATATAAATTGAAG
>JAUSDQ010000139.1 GCA_030650525.1 Sulfuricaulis sp. | reverse complement strand
TAAGCTGCTCCAAGCATCTACCCCTCTCAGGCCGCCTCACCAATCATCCGTCAGCGCCCGCGATCACAGCCGGCCGCTGAAAACCGCCGAGTTGATAATCGACGAAATACCGTGGCGCGACCGGGCGCGCCCCCTCGGTGTAATGACCATGATCTGGTCGGGGCGCTCATCGCCTGGGAAGAGGCCGACCTATGCATCGCGGTGATGAAAGTGGGTGGAATCTGTCGCCCGAGACAGAAGATTTGGGAGCTTTCCTGGATCTCGGTGATTGCTCCGGGCATCGGCCGCCTCATCGTGCCCGGCTGAGGGCTATATAGCGGCAGATGGCTCCATATACGGGTAGAGATTTGCATATACCAATATATTGTCGGCGCGCGTTTAAAACTGACCAGCTGTGCGCGTTGAATTTTGACCAGGGGCTTTTAGCCGCTTGTCATAGGCTGACCTGTGGATAAGTGTAGTGCATTTTCTGGTTTTGGCACCTCCTATCATTGTGGGTTGCTTGCGTTTGGTTGCGCGGGGAAAGCCGCGTAGGGCGTAGCCCGAAGCGGATTTCCCCGCGCGGCGATCGCTCAGAAGCCGTTAAGAAATCGATGTGGGCGTTCTGGCTGTTTTCAGGGGGTGCTACCCCCTTAGCGCATACAAACAAATCGATCCTGGGCCATTCTGAGAGGCCGTAATTGCAGGTCGCAGCCAGTGGGAACCCGTTTTGCCGGAAATCCCGATTTTTTTCACACACTCTCAAAATGGCTCGTCCTTCCTCGATGACTTGTTTCGTTTGCTCTGCTCTCGCGCCTGGATGCGCGATTTTGCCGCGGCGCTGCTGTGGTGGAATCGATAGGACTGGTTGCCCGTCTCCACGATGTGGCAGTGATGCGTCAGCCGATCGAGCAGCGCAGTGGTCATCTTGGCATCGCCGAAGACGCTGGGCCACTCGGCGAAGGTGAGGTTGGTCGTGATCATCACGCTGGTGTGCTCGTAGAGTTTTGAGAGCAGGTGGAACAGCAACGCTCCGCCGACTTGGCTGAATGGCAGATAGCCCAGCTCATCGAGGATGACCAGATCCATTCGCATCAGGGCAAACGCCAACCGGCCAGCCTTGCCGGCGACTTTCTCCTGCTCCAGCAAATTGGCCAGGTCGACAGTCGAGTAGAAGCGCACCCGTTTGCTGTGCTTTGTAATGCCGGAGATCCCCAGCGCCGTCGCTAAATGGGTCTTGCCGGTGCCGGTGCCACCAATGAACACGACGTTGTGGGCTGCCTCGGTGAAGGCGAATCCGGCCAGTTCGGTAATCAGGCTGTGATCCACCTTGGACTGCTTGAAGTCGAAACCGGCCAAGTCGCGGTGTACCGGGAACTTGGCAATGTGCATCTGGTAGCGGATCGAGCGCATGCCACGGTCGGTGTGCTCCGATTCGAGCAGACGCTCAATGAGCCAACGGCCGGATTCGACAGCTGCTGGTGTTCCCTGGCCAATGATCTCCTCCCAGGCCGAGGCCATCCCGTACAGGCGCAAGGCCTTGAGTTCTGCGGCAACGTCACGCATCGCTTACCTCCTCGCGAAGGCTGTCGTAGCGGTCTGTATTGGCAATGGGTGGCTCAGATATCTTCAGGTGGGTTTCCACCTGCTCCGGTGGCGGTGCCGCCTTGAGGCGATTGAGCACGTTCTCGATATGTTCGGCGCTCGGATTGCCGGATTCGAGTACCAGTTCCACCGCAACCAGAAGGGCTTCCAGACCGTGTTGGGGCACGGCGGCCAGCACCTTGGCCATCACGCGATCACCGCCCTCGTGCCGCAGCAACAGCCCGCGCAGGCGCGCGAGCGGCTCGGGCATATCGGCAAACGGGGCGCCATTTCGAAGCGCCCCGGGCTTTCTCTGGATCAGCGGGATGTAATGCTGCCAGTCATAGCGGGTCTGGTTGCGCTCGAAACTGCGCCGATGACTCGCTACTACAGCATCGTGGGCGGCGAAATCGATGCGCTCCGGGTAGACCCGAATGCTGACCTTCTGACCTACCAGTTCACACGGTACTGAGTAGCGGTTGCGATCCTCGATGACCAAGCAGGTACTCGATACCTTGCCCATGGTCTCGACGTAGCCGTCAAAGGCGGTAACCATCGGCATCAGGCTGGGCTGCTCGTGTTCGAGCATCTCGGCAATGCTCAGATCCTCGTACTCGGTGTGGCGCAGTTCTTGCCACAGCGCCCGACAGCGCGAGAGCAGCCAGATGTTGAGCTCAGCATAGGAGCCGAATCGTTCCTTGGCCGCCTCTTGCCAGATGCGCCGCCGGCTGTCCTGCACGTTCTTCTCGACGACGCCTTTCTCCCAACCGCTGGCGACATTGCAGAAGTCGGTATCAAACAGGTAGTGCGAGGCCAGGGCGGCAAAGCGCGTGTTGACGGCGCGCGCCTTGCCTTTCTTGACTTTGTCGACGGCGGTCTTCATGTTGTCGTAGATACCGCGTCGAGGTATGCCTCCCAGCGCGGTAAAGGCTCGCGTATGGGCGTCGAACAACATCTCATGGCTCTGCGTCGGGTAGGCCTGCAAGACGAAGGCACGACTAGCACACAGCTTCAGGTGGGCCGCCATGATCTTGCGCCAGACCCCACCGATGACCAGATGCTCTTCGCTCCAGTCGAACTGGAAGGCTTCCCCCAGCTCAAACTTCAGCGGGACAAAGGCTTTGACAAGCGCCTCCCCGCCACTCTCACGCCAGCACCGGACGAATTCAGTGACGCGGCTGTAGTCACCAGGAAAGCCCGCCGCCTTCAATTCAGCATACAGTTTCAGCGCACTGCGCCGATCTCGCTTGGGCCTGTACGCATCCGTCTCCAGCGCCTTGGTGAGCAGCGCCGCGAACGAAGATATCTTGGTTTGCCCCTTGCGCCGCCGGTATCTGGGCTCCATACCTTCGGCCGCCTTGAGCCACCTCTTCACCGTGTTACGCGCAAACCCCGTCTTGCGCGCAACCCCAGACAGCGTCAAGCCGTCCCGGTAGTACAACCGCCTCAATCTCCCCAATTTCTCCATGGTGATCATCCTTTCTGTCCCTGCCTATAAATTAGGCAGGATAGGTTGAACACCCTGGTCAATTTTGAACGCGCAGTACCTCGCTCAAATGGTCAATTTTCATCGCGCGCCAACAGCATTCATCTGCATGAGATGCACACCTGCACGAGACGCCCTTTCATCGAACCCTATATCCCTATAGTCAATAGCCGTTGTTTTTTTCCTTTCCCGGCCAGACAGCAACTTACCATTCCATCCCAACATCCGAGTTCGAGAAACGAATTAGCCTCCCGCGCTCCTGAAAAACAAAGAAGTTCCGCAGATCTTGCTCTCCCTCTAACCTCAAGGGACTGAGGGTCCCATCCATATTCGGGGGGGATACTTGGTCAGAAGCGTTTCCAACGTGTTACCGTCGAGATATGACGGTGTATCCGGTGCTGCCGCAAAAATACGCTCGGTTTCGCGCTTCTCTAACGTTCTGGGACCATTCTTTAAAAAATGCCGTAAATGGTGATGTACACTTGGCGGAAGAACATTTTTTGCGAATGCTTTGATTTGAGATTTCATGCTAAATTGTCCTTCACATCGATATCAATAATTACAACGGCGTACGTGGCCAGCCTTAGGCTCACGGAAAACTCGAAACACGAAGCAGCTTCGCGCCTACAACTGCGAGGCCTTGCCTTTGGCCGCCGATCATACTTCCGGTCCTTTCGGTGCAGCGTGTCGAAGAATGATGCGTGCCGGCGCACCCACAGCGGTTGCTCCATCCGGCACATCGGTCAACACCACCGACATGGCGCCGATCCGGCCGCCGTCGCCGATGCGCACACCGCCCAGTACCTGCGCATAAGCGCCAAACTCGACATCATCACCAATTATCGGTGCCGGACCATTTTCGACCCGATTACCGATGGTTACGCCCTGCCGAAGTGTGCAGTTCGCACCAATCACTACGTTCCCATGAACAAAGACACCACCGAAATGCCAGATGCGCAAACCCGGCCCGATGGTCGCAGATTTGGGCAAACTGATACCCGTCACAGTTTCCACCAAACGAAAAAGCAGCCAATACAGGGCCGTCAACACACGCTTGGCCGCCCCGTCCGGACGGCGATCGATGCGCCGCCCAAAGCGATAGACCCAAATAGCCCATAGCGATTGTTCCTTCAGCAAGGGCCGACGCAGCCCATACCGCCGCAGGTCCGCGGTCGAGTTGCCGTCATTGCTCATTCAAAGTAACCTTGTACGGCGCGGACCA
>JAUSDQ010000111.1 GCA_030650525.1 Sulfuricaulis sp. | reverse complement strand
GAGCAGGTCGTGAAGTCCTGGGTCGCCAATCTGGCCACGGACGTTTTTCCGGACGACACCAAGTTGATGGAGGCGATAGCCGCCGGTCAATGCGACGTGGGCATCGTGAATACCTATTACTTTGGCCGGCTGAAGAAAAATCAGCCCGCAGCCGCGCTCGCGCTATTCTGGCCCAACCAGAAGGACCGGGGTGTGCATGTCAACGTGTCCGGCGCGGGCGTCACAGCCCACGCCAAGCACCGTCAGGCGGCGGTGAAATTCCTCGAATGGCTGTCATCGAAAAAGGCGCAGAGCATGTTTGCCGATGAGAATCTCGAATATCCGGCCAATCCGAAGGTCAAGCCGGCGGCCATGGTCGCGGCCTGGGGCAAGTTTAAACAGGACACCGTCAATGTCTCGAAGGCCGGCAGTCTCCAGGTCAAGGCCGTGATGTTGATGGATCGGGCGGGATATAAATAAGTATCCCCGGTGGCGGGGGTAAGGACTAACATTAACAGAAGTTGCGACCGATCAATGAGCGCCACCGCCGCTAACCTCCGCCAAGCCCCGCCGGTTGAAACCGGTATTTCTGCTTGGCTCAACGTCAATGTCCGGCTGTGGCGGATCGCCAGCTTTGGCGTCGCGGCAATCGTGGCGGCGCCGATTCTGGTGGTGGCATTGGCCTGGTTGACGCCGGCCGGCGACATCTGGCGGCATCTGGTTAGTACGGTGCTCGGCGAGCTGCTGCGCCACACGGTGGTGTTGATGCTCGGGGTGGGCAGCGGTGTCTTTGTGCTCGGCGCCGGTCTGGCCTGGTTGATCGCGATGTGCGAGTTCCCCGGCCGGCGCATTTTCGACTGGGCGCTGATGCTGCCGCTCGCCGTGCCCGCGTACGTGCTCGCCTTCGTCGCCGTGGCGCTGCTCGACTTCAGCGGCCCGGTGCAGGGCGCCTGGCGTGCGGCGTTCGGCAGCAGCGTCTGGTTTCCGCCGATCCGTTCCGCCGGCGGCGTTGTCACCGTCATGGTGCTGGCGTTTTATCCCTACGTGTACATGCTCGCGCGCGCGGCGTTTCTGGCGCAGGGACGGCGCATGCTCGAGACCGGTCGTGTGTTCGGTCTTACGCCCTGGGTCGCGTTTGTGCGCGTGGCCTTGCCCATGGCGCGGCCGGCGCTGGCCGCCGGGGTGGCGCTGGCATTGATGGAGGCGCTGGCGGATTTCGGCGCCGTGGCGGTGTTCAACTACGACACCTTCACCACCGCCATCTACAAGGCCTGGCAGGGATTATTCTCACTGCCGGCCGCGGCGCAACTGGCGTCACTGCTGCTGTTGTTTGTCGCGCTGGCGCTCATCGGCGAGCAACAGTTGCGTGGTCGCGCTCGTTATTATGCCGCGTTGCGGCCGGGACGCGAGGAGCGTTATCGACTCGTCGGCGCCCGCGCGCTGGCCGCCACCGGCGTTTGCACCGTGGTGTTGTTGTTGGCCTTCATCATTCCGGTGGGACAGTTGCTGCGCTGGGCGTGGAGTGCCGCGCGCGCGGATTTGGATGCGCGCTATCTGCGGTTCTTTTTCAATACGATCTCACTCGCCGCCGCCGCCGCGGCGGTGACCACGTTCTGCGCACTGCTGCTGGCCTATACCTATCGCCTCAAGCCCGATCGGTGGGTGGCGGGCGCGGTGCGTTTCGCCACGCTGGGTTATGCGCTGCCCGGTTCGGTGCTGGCGGTCGGGATCATGCTGTCGTTCGTCTGGCTCGATCAACGGGTTAGCCAATGGCTCCAGGCCTGGTTCGGGATCGGCGCCGGGCCGTTGCTCACGGGCACCCTGGTGGCATTGCTGCTTGCCTATGGCGTGCGTTTCATGGCAGTGGCCCACGGCCCGATCGACAGCAGTTTCGAACGCATCAAGCCGTCGCTGTGGCAGGCGGCGCGCAGTCTCGGCGCCAGCAATGGGGAAATCCTCTGGCGGGTTTCGATACCGCTGCTGCGCACCGGCCTGCTGTCGGCGGGACTGCTGGTGTTTGTCGAGGTGATGAAGGAGCTGCCGGCCACGCTGCTGCTACGGCCCTTCGGCTGGGATACCCTGGCCACGCGTATATTTGAAATGACTTCCGAAGGTCAGTGGGAACGCGCCGCGCTGCCGGCGCTGACGCTGGTGCTGGCCGGCCTGATCCCGGTCGTCATGCTGGTGCGGCGAACCTCGTCTCCCGCCTGACCGCCTATTCAAACACTTGCCGGGATTCACTTCCGCTGGCCCGCAGCGGTGGTAATATCTCCTCAGCTATTATGCGCGCCGTGCCCAGGGACGGAAAATAATTAATGAAAAACGCATTAACCACTGCCGGAGCTGCCGTGTTTGCCGTGTTCAGTCTGGTTGCAGAACAGGCGGGCGGAGTATCGGCGCCGGGTTCAAGCGCATGCGCCGATCCGGCGGCGGATATCGAGGTGGCGCTGATCTCGAAGACCGGGCCCTTCACCGGGCGGGTACGAATTACCGGTATCGTGAAAAACCTTGGCAGTGCCGCATGGAAATCGACGGCGCGCAATCATCGATTGCAAATGGCGCTGACGCAGAAGAATTCCGACGCTCGCCCCAACGGCGATCCTGTTGAACCTCCGCTCGCTGTCTCGCATATGAAACCCGGGCAGCAATTCAGGATCGACCATCAGGTGGACTGGAACGCGAAAACGAATCTGTCCTATCCCGGGTTCATCGTACGGTTATCCGACTCGGGCCGGGTCGGTGGCTATTCCCCGTCGTACCGTCCGGATTGTCGTTCAGACAACAATCGCAAGGAAATTTCCGCCGCCGACATCAATAATCTCTTCAACCCGGCGCCGTCTTCCGGAAAACCACTGGAGGCCCAGAGTTACCGCCTGCTCGGTGGGGTGGGCAGCAACACGGTGGAATCGACGCTGGTCTATAAAAAGTCTTCCCCCGCCGCTGGAAAAATCACGGCCTCGGTGGCGGCGCCTTACAGCGGGACTGTCGACGAAGTGCCCATTACCGGAAATACCGGTAGCGCCACCGTTCGGGTGCGGATCGCCTGCGATCGCTATGAATCACCGGGCCTGCCGTCACGTCCGGTGGCCATCACCTACCGTCTGTGGAACTCGCTCGGCCTGCCTGGCACGTCGCGCTGGGTGGCGGGTTTTAGCACCGAACAATCCATTCTCTATGGCGCCTTGTGTGCCGCCCGGCGGTAATGCCGGGACCGGCAGCACGGCATTTCCAGATCGTATCGTGCAACTTGGCGCGCCGGGGGGGCTGCGCTATAGTGCCGACCTCGACACGCTCTCCGCGGGAGAGACCTCACGGTTCGTGAGGCGCCGAAGGCGCAATCGCCAGGAATCGCTCAGGCAAAGGGACCGCGGGTAAGATAGGTCGACTCTGGAGAGCGATGGCACACGTCCATCCACCGAAGGGGCTCAAGCTCTCAGGTAACCGGACAGAGGGGCGATGGTCTTATGGCCATCGCCCTTTTTTATTTTTTAATTTGCACGGCAAAGGCGCAAAGAGCGCAAAGTAAAGCGGAAGTGTTTTTTTGTTATTCACCTCCATAAATGACTTTTCTTTGCGTACTTGGCGTCTTTGCGGTGAATAAATGGTATTAGCCATGGGCCATCGCACACCGTTATACGACAACCATCTCAAGCTGGGCGCCAAGATCGTCGACTTCGGCGGCTGGGACATGCCGCTGCACTACGGCTCCCAGATCGAGGAACACCACAAGGTGCGGAAAGACTGCGGGATGTTCGACGTCTCGCACATGAACGTGGTGGACGTGAAGGGCGCCGGCGTGCGCGATTTTTTCCGCCTGTTGCTGGCCAATAACGTCGACAAGCTCAAAACCAAAGGCAAGGCACTATACAGTTGCATGCTCACCGCCCAGGGCGGCGTGATCGACGATCTTATCGTCTATTACATGGACGACCGGTGGTTCCGCGTGGTGATGAACGCCGCCACGCGCGCCAAGGACATGGCCTGGGTCAAGTCGGCGGCGAAGACCTTCGGCGGTCTCACGGTCATCCCGCGCGACGACGTGGCGATGATCGCGGTGCAGGGGCCGAACGCGAAAGCGAAGGTCTATCAGGCCCTGGGTGAGGCGCTGCGGACCCCGGCCGGCGCGCTCAAGCCGTTTCATGCCGCGACCGTGGGCGAGCTGTTCATCGCCACCACCGGTTATACCGGCGAAGACGGTTTCGAGATTATTCTTCCCGCCAAGGCCGCGCCGTTCACCTGGCAGATGCTGAACGAGGCCGGCGTGCCGCCGATCGGGCTCGGCGCGCGCGACACGCTGCGGCTCGAGGCCGGCATGAACCTCTACGGTTCGGACATGGACGAGACCACCACGCCGCTGGAATCGGGCCTGGCCTGGACCGTGGCGCTTGAGCCGTCCGACCGGAATTTCATCGGGCGCGAAGTGCTGGATAAACAGCAGGCCCAGGGTATCCCGCGCCAACTCGTGGGACTGGTGCTTGAGGTCAAGGGTGTGCTGCGCAATCACTTGAAAGTGGTGTGCGACGGTGCGGGTGAAGGTGAGATTACCAGCGGCAGTTTCTCGCCCACGTTGAATCAGGCCATCGCCTTGGCGCGTGTCCCGGCCGCGGTGAAGATCGGCGATCGCTGCACGGTCGACCTGCGCGGCAAGCCCGCCACCGTGCGCGTCGTCAAATATCCATTTGTCCGTCATGGCAAGAGTTGTCTTTGAATGTGAGAGGGGATCATGAGCAATATTCCGAAGGACCTTAAGTACACGAAATCGCACGAATGGCTGAAGCTGAACGCTGACGGGAGTGTCACGGTCGGCATCACGCACCACGCTCAGGATCTCATGGGCGACATGGTGTACGTGGAACTGCCGCAGGCGGGTGCCAAGGTAACCACCGGCAAGGAATGCGGCGTGGTCGAGTCCGTGAAGGCGGCCTCCGACGTGTACGCGCCGGTCAGTGGCGAGATCGTCGAGGCCAATGCCGCGCTCGCCGATTCCCCCGAGACCGTGAACAAGGACAGTTACGGCGCTGGCTGGATGTTCCGCCTCAAGCCCGCGAACCAGGCCGAGCTCAACGGCCTGCTCGACGCCAAGGCGTACGAAGCGCTAGTCGCTTCGGAAAAGCACTGAAAAAAATAGACAGGATTAACAGGATTTTTCAGGATTTACAGGATTAATTCGTAAGTTTTTAATCTTGTTAATCCTGTGAATTGAATTTTTAGGAAATACGTAATGCCATTTATTCCGCATACCGATGCCGACGTAAAGGCGATGCTGAAAAGCATCGGCGTCAAGTCGATTGACGATCTCTTCGAAGAGATCCCCGAAAAGCTCCGCGCCGGCAAGCTGACGCAGGTGCCGGAAGGCCTGAGCGAGATGGAAGTGACGCGCCTGATGCAGGGGCGCGCCAACCAGGACGGCGCGTATACCAATTTCATCGGCGCCGGCGTCTATGAGCATCACATTCCGGCCGCGGTGTGGGAGATCGTCACGCGCGGCGAGTTCTACACCGCCTACACGCCGTATCAGGCCGAGGCCAGCCAGGGCACGCTGCAACTCTTGTACGAATACCAGACCATGATGGCCTCGCTCACCGGCATGGACATCTCGAACGCCTCGCTCTACGACGGCGCTTCGGGACTGGCGGAAGCGGTGCTGATGGCGGTGCGCGCCCACAAGCAGGCGCGCCGGATCCTGATGCCATCGACCGTGCACCCGATTTACCGGCGCGTGGTGCAGGCGATCGTCGCGAACCAGAACATCGAGCTGGTGGAAATCCCGCATTGCACCGAAGGCGGGCACACCATACCCGAATCGTTGAAAATGTACGCCGCTGGCGAGTTCGCCGCGCTCGTGATCCCGCAGCCCAACTTCTTCGGCGTGCTGGAAGAGGTGGACGCGCTGACCGACTGGGCGCATGCGCACAACATGTTCGCCATCGGGCTCGTGAACCCCACGGCGCTGGCGCTGCTAACGCCGCCGGGCGGATGGGGCGCGAAGGGCGCCGACATTGCCGTGGGCGAAGGCCAGCCGCTCGGCGCGCCGTTGTCCTCCGGCGGACCTTACTACGGCTTCATGTGCTGCAAGCAGGCGCTGGTGCGGCAGATGCCCGGACGCATCATCGGCGCTACCCTCGACAAGGACGGCAAGACCGGATACACCCTCACGCTGCAGGCGCGCGAGCAGCATATCCGCCGTTCCAAGGCGACCTCGAACATCTGCACCAACCAGGGTCTGGTGGTGACGGCCTCCACGATTTATATGGCGCTGCTCGGGCCGGAGGGATTGGAGCGCGTCGCGCGGGCTTGCCATGCCAACACCCTGGCACTGATCGAAAAACTCACAGCCATCAAGGGCGTGACGCGCGTGTTCAACCATCC
>JAUSDQ010000109.1 GCA_030650525.1 Sulfuricaulis sp. | reverse complement strand
ACTAACAGCCCAGCCGCAAGCACGACGAGCGCGACGGACCTTGTGATTCAGTAACCACTGAAAACGGAAGAAACGACCATGAAACGATACACACATATCTCACTCATTCTGATTGCTTTGGCGAGCCTCGTGTCGGGAGGGCCAGCCATGGCCCTCACGACAGACACCAACTGCGCCAATCCCGACCCAACCAAAAATCCATACGAAGGGACGTGGATTTGCCCGGATGAGGCGGCGATCCCCAACACACCGGAAGGCAACATGATCCGCTACGGCAAGGAGTTGCTGACAAAAACCTACAAATACATGACGCAACTCGGTGTCGTGCCGGCCTATTCCATAGGCAACCAGTTGTCCTGCACCAACTGCCACGTGGACGAAGGCCGGGGCGCCTATTCGGGCTCGTGGGCGGTGATATATTACAAATACGGCGGTGGCGACGCGCACGTGGCACCGAACCAAGGCTCGTATTCCTCGCGCATCAATCAGTATTTGACCGTCTCAGGCCGCATACAGGACTGCCTGCAGCGCTCGATGAACGCCCAGACCAACCTCCTGGACAATAACAGCTACGAGATGCAGTCCATGGTCTCCTACATGAAGTGGCTCAGCACCGGCGTTCAGTGGTGGGATATGGGCGGTCCGGTCACGGATTGGAAGCAGGTCAAAGGTCAGAGCTTCATTCCGGTCAGCGGCTTGACACGCCCAACGGATCCCGTGCGCGGTAAGACGGTGTACGAAGAAAATTGTGCCGTATGCCATGGGAGCGACGGTGAAGGCATCTGGGACTCGGCGAACCAGGTATACATCTACCCCGCCGTGTGGGGACCGCGCAGCTTCAACGACGGCGCCGGCATGTATCGCCTGCGCACGGCGGTGGGCTTCATCAAAGGCATCATGCCGTACGGCTGGGCCAACGCCACAGATGCCACTCACCAGCTCACGGCGGCGGACGCGTGGGATGCAATGACCTACGTTGTCTACAACAACCGCCCGCAGTGGTGGAACCGTCTAAACGACTGGAACTGCATACCGGTCAATGGCGTGACGTGCATAAACAGCGTTAACGGCGTATCGTACGGACCCGACGGCGTGCCGGACTGGATGCGTAAGCTGGTGGATACCGGCTACCCGAATTACTATCCGCGCTTGAACGGTATGCAGTACACCTGCAACACTGCTTACCCGCAGGTCTTCACGGAGGCCAAACATCTCTATGGGCCATGGAGTGACATGATCACTCTACAGAGCAAAATCATCAGCGACTTCAACGCTGGCTTACAACCCGCCTGTCCATAATGACCAGCGCGACTTAAAGGAGTCAATTTTGGCGCAGTAAAAAAACCGCCTCCATGATTTGGAGGCGGTTTTTTTTGCCGGGACTAATCGCGCGAGGAACGCGACGATTTATGACTCGACCTTGGCCGCCAAGGTTTCGAACTCAAACTCAAACCGCCCGTCACCGCTCTCCGTCACGCGCGCACGCCCACCGCTGGCAAGGCGACCGAATAACAGTTCGTCTGTATTAATAAAAAACCATACAAATGCAATATAACGAATTGGGAATCAACCCGGAAGGAATGCTAACCCCGTTACCCGAAGGTCAAGGCACGGACGGATAGGGCGGGAAATCAGGCCAGTGTCTTGTCGGCCGCGGGAGCAAAATCAAACGCCAGACTCTCGTCGTTGACCGTAACCTTGACATGACCGCCTGAGGCCAGGCTGCCAAAGAGCAGTTCATTGGCCAGTGGCTTTTTAACCCGTTCCTGGATCAGACGGGCCATCGGCCGTGCACCCATCGCCCGATCGTAGCCACGGCTGGCGAGCCAGGCGCGGGCGGCATTATCCAGCTCGACGGTCACGTGCTTATCCGCCAGCTGCGCTTCGAGTTCGAGGATGAACTTGTCCACCACGTGCGCGATGGTCGTCTCATCGAGCGCCTTGAACTGGATGACGGCATCCAGCCGGTTGCGGAATTCAGGGCTGAACAGACGCTTGATTTCCTGCATCTCATCGCCAAGGTGATCCTGCATCGTGAACCCCATGCTCGTTCGGGTCAGCTGATTGGCCCCGGCGTTGGTGGTCATCACCAGAATGACATTGCGGAAATCGGCCTTGCGCCCGTTATTATCCGTGAGCGTGCCATGGTCCATGACCTGCAACAGCAAGTTAAACACGTCCGGATGCGCCTTCTCGATCTCATCGAGCAGCAGCACTGAGTGCGGATGCTTGACGACCGCTTCGGTGAGCAATCCGCCCTGATCGAAGCCGACATAGCCCGGTGGCGCCCCGATCAGGCGCGAAACGGTATGCCGCTCCATGTACTCCGACATGTCGAAGCGGATGAGCTCCAGCCCCATTATATGCGCCAACTGGCGCGTGACCTCGGTCTTGCCGACCCCCGTGGGTCCGGAAAACAGGTAGGAGCCGACGGGTTTTTCAGGATGTCCCAGGCCCGAGCGCGACATTTTGATCGCCGTCGCGAGCGCATCGATCGCCTCATCCTGGCCGAAGACAACCATTTTGAGATCGCGCTCGAGCGTCTTTAACGCCTCGCGGTCCGAGGTGGAAACCGTCTTGGGCGGGATGCGCGCCATCTTGGCGACGATGTCTTCGATGTCATGCACGCCGATCGTCTTCTTGCGGCGGCTCGGCGGCAGCAGATGCTGGCCGGCGCCGGCCTCGTCGATCACATCGATGGCCTTGTCCGGAAGGTGTCGATCGTTGATGTAGCGATGCGATAACTCGACCGCGCTGCGCAACGCCTGCAGTGTGTAGCGCACGCTATGATGGCTCTCGAAGCGGTTCTTCAGGCCGCGGAGAATTTCAACCGTTTCTTCCACCGAGGGCTCGGCCACATCGATCTTCTGAAAGCGGCGTGACAGCGCCCGATCCTTCTCAAAGATGTTGCGGTATTCCTGGTAGGTGGTCGAGCCGATGCACTTGAGATCGCCCGAGGCGAGCACCGGCTTCAGGAGATTGGAGGCGTCCATCGCGCCGCCCGAGGCCGCGCCCGCGCCGATGATGGTGTGAATCTCGTCAATGAACAGGACGGTGTTTTCCTGTTTCTTGAGTTGATGCAACACCGCCTTCAAGCGCTTTTCAAAATCACCGCGATACTTGGTACCCGCCAGCAGCGAACCCATATCCAACGCATAGATGGTGCTGTGCGCCAGCACATCGGGCACTTCGCCGTCCACGATTTTCTTGGCAAGGCCTTCGGCAATCGCCGTCTTGCCCACCCCGGCTTCACCGACGAATAGCGGATTGTTCTTGCGCCGGCGGCACAGCACCTGGATCGTGCGCTCCACTTCCTGGTCGCGACCGATCAACGGATCGATCTTGCCGAGCCGCGCCTGTTCGTTGAGATTGACGCAGAACACATCGAGCGGGCTCTTTTCGGTGGCCACGCCTTCCTCGTTCTCATCCTGCGCCGGCAACTCGCCTTGATTCTCACCGGGCACTTTCGAAATGCCGTGGGAGATGAAATTGACGACGTCGAAACGGCTGATGTTCTGTTTGTGCAGGAAATAAACCGCGTGCGATTCCTTCTCGCCGAAAATAGCAATCAGGACGTTGGCCCCGGTAACTTCTTTCTTGCCCACGCCCTGGACATGCAATACCGCGCGCTGGATCACGCGCTGGAAACCGATGGTCGGCTGGGTATCGATCTTGCTGCCCGGTGCAAGTTTCGGGACGCTTTCTTCCAGGAAGGCATTGATGCTGCGCCGCAGATCCTCGATATTGCCGCCGCAGGCGCGCAACACACGGGCCGCCGACGGATTGTCGAGCAGCGCCGCCAGCAGGTGCTCCACGGTAATGAACTCGTGGCGTTTTTCACGCGCGCTCTGAAACGCGCTGTTAAGTGAGAACTCGAGCTCCTGTGACAACATGCCACTGCCTCCGGGCCATAAGCCCATTAACTGAAATCTACCCTATCGAAAACTGCCTTCCCCTACCTCTTAATCTAGACGCTATTCAGGCTCCATGGTGCACTGCAACGGATGCTTATGCTCCTGGGCATAAGACAGCACTTGTCGCACCTTGGTTTCAGCAATTTCCCGGGTATAAATCCCGCAAACCCCGACCCCTTTCTGGTGCACATGCATCATGATGCGGGTTGCATCTTCACGGTTCTTGGCAAAAAACCGCTCCAGAATAATCACGACGAACTCCATAGGAGTATAGTCGTCGTTCAGCAAGATGACTTTATAAAGCTGCGGCTTTTGAAGCTTGGGCTTTGCTTCCTGAACGACGGGACCGTCGAGATAATGTTGGGGCTTATCGCTCATAATTAATTATAGATTACATCAATATATTTCAGGCTGGCCTGAACCCAGACTCGCGGTACTTATATAGTGCATTGTGCGACCCATATCCAAAAATTCAACCCCTGGGATTGTGGCATGAATCTTGAGCCTCTTCTGCCTTTTCCGGCAGGTTTTTTGCCCCCTGATCGACACGGTCGGAGGGCTTGCTTGACTTGCCTAAAAAAAGCAGGATGATGAACCAGGCTGCGGTCTTTTTCCCCGGCGATGGCCGGGGGACGCGGTTATCGGCAATCTCAAGTACCGCGGCATGCCGCCGCGGCAGGAGGGGAATGTATGCCACTAGGCACTGTGAAGTGGTTTAACGCAAGCAAGGGGTATGGTTTCATCACACCCACGGACGGCGGCGATGATGTCTTTGCGCACTATTCCGCCATAGAAATGGAAGGGTACAAGACTCTGAAAGAGGGTCAACAGGTCGAGTTTGAAGTCCAGGAAGGCCCCAAAGGCCCACAGGCTTCCCATATACGTTCCCTGTCCAAGTAGCGTTATTTCCGCATGAAGCTTTTCCAAACCCGGCAACGCCGGGTTTTCTTTTTTTAAAAAGAACTAAAATCACAAAAAAATTAGACAGGATTAACAGGATTTCTTAAATTCTAAGATCTTAATCCTGTGAATCCTGAAAAATCCTGTCCATTTCCCTGTTCTAGAAATTACATCGACCGGATCACGGCCTCGCCGAAATCCGAACAACTCACCTGGGTCGCGCCGGGCATAAGGCGGGCAAAATCGTAGGTCACGGTTTTGGCGCCGATCGCCCCTTCCATGCCATGGATAATACGATCTGCCGCTTCCACCCAGCCGAGGTGTCGCAACATCATCTCCGCCGATAGAATCATGGAACCGGGATTCACCATGTCCTTGCCCGCGTACTTCGGCGCCGTCCCGTGCGTGGCCTCGAACATGGCCACGGTATCGGACAGGTTCGCGCCCGGCGCAATGCCGATCCCGCCCACCTGTGCCGCCAGCGCATCGGATATGTAATCGCCGTTAAGATTGAGCGTGGCGATCACGCTGTACTCGGCGGGACGCAGCAGGATCTGTTGCAGGAAGGCATCCGCGATCACGTCCTTGATCACGATTTCTTTGCCGGTCTTCGGGTTATTCATCCGCATCCACGGGCCCTGATCGATGAGCTGCGCGCCGAACTCGCGCACGGCCAGTTCGTAGCCCCAGCTCTTGAACCCGCCCTCGGTAAATTTCATGATGTTACCCTTGTGCACCAGGGTCACGGAGGAACGGTCATTCGCGATGGCGTATTGAATCGCGCGCCGCACCAGACGTTCCGTGCCCTCACGCGACACCGGCTTGATACCGATGGCGGAAGTCTCCGGGAAGCGGATTTTTTTCACGCCCATCTCGCGTCGCAGGAAGGCGATCAGCTTTTGCGCTTCGGCCGAGCCGGCCGGCCACTCGATGCCGGCATAAATGTCCTCGGAGTTTTCCCGAAAGATCACCATGTCGACCTGCTCCGGCTGCTTCACCGGGCTCGGCACGCCCATGAAATAGTGCACCGGCCGCAAACAGACATAGAGATCGAGTTCCTGGCGCAGCGACACATTGAGCGAGCGGATACCGCCGCCCACCGGCGTCGTCAGCGGACCCTTGATCGAGACAACGTAATCCTTGACCGCCTGAAAGGTTTCCTCCGGCAGCCAAGTGTTGTCGCCATAGGTGGCCACCGCTTTCTCGCCCGCGTAGACCTCCATCCAGGCAATGGCACGCTGGCCGCCATAGGCCTTGGCGACCGCGGCATCCACCACCTTGCGCATCACCGGGGTGATGTCGCGACCAATGCCGTCGCCCTCGATAAAAGGAATGATGGGATTATTCGGGACATTGAGCGAGTAATCGGCGTTGACGGTTATCTTTGCGCCGGCGGGTACTTTAATGTGGGTGAAAGCCATGTTCCGCTCCGATAAAATTGCCGCGCATTCTATCATCAGAACGCGCCCGGTGCGGCCGCCCGGTCTCCCGCGCTACACTCCGTCCATGCCGCGGCTGATTCTGTTCAACAAACCCTATGGCGTACTGACGCAATTCACGGACGCCACCGGCCGTGCGACACTGGCCAGCTACATCAAGATTCCCGGCGTCTATCCCGCCGGACGGCTCGACCGGGACAGCGAAGGCCTGCTGCTGCTCACCGACGACGGCAAACTGCAGCAGCGGCTGTCCGATCCGCGCTTCAAACAGCCCAAGACATACTGGGTCCAGGTCGAGGGTGAGCCGGACGAACCGGCGCTGGAGCATTTGCGTCACGGCGTCATGCTCGACGGCCGCCACACACAACCCGCCCAGATAGAACGCATGCCAGAACCCGCGCTGTGGCCGCGCGATCCGCCGATACGCGATCGTAAATCGATTCCCACGTCATGGCTCGGGATCACGCTGACCGAAGGCCGCAACCGGCAAGTGCGGCGCATGACCGCCGCGGTAGGCTATCCCACCCTGCGGCTGGTGCGCTACGCCATCGGCCGTTACACGCTCGAAGGACTGGGACCGGGCGAATGGCGGGAGATAAAAAGCATTTCACAGGATTAACAGGATTTTTCAGGATTTACAGGATTAACTTGTAAAAATGGTTTTGGTTTTAATCTTGTTAATCCTGTTTTAATCCTGTAAATCCTGTGAATTCTTTTTTATGATGCTCATAATGATCTGGAAACCAAACGTCGTGGTCGCGGCCATCGTCGAGCGCGACGGAAAATTTCTGCTGGTCGAGGAAATGGCTGGCGGCGAACTCGTGCTCAACCAGCCAGCCGGTCATCTGGATGAGGGTGAAAGCCTCATGGATGCCGCCGTGCGTGAGACGCTGGAAGAAACCGCCTGGCACTTCGTGCCCGAGGCATTGCTCGGTGTCTACCGTTGGCCGCACCCGACCAAGGGCATCACCTATTTGCGCTTCGCCTTCATCGGGCACGTCACACGTCATGAACCCGAACGTTCGCTCGATCGTGAAATCGTGCGTACGCTGTGGCTGACCCCGGAGGAGATCCGGGCCGAGCGTTCGCGTCACCGAAGCCCACAGGTAGAACGCTGCCTGAACGACTATCTCGCCGGCCAGCGTTACCCGCTCAATTTACTGGCCGAGCTCGAAAATTGAATAGACAGGATTTACAGGATTAAAACAGGATTAACATGATTAAAGCTTAAAAAGTTTATGAATTAATCCTGTAAATCCTGAAAAATCCTGTTAATCCTGTGAATTTTGTTTTATGAAAATCATCGTCGGCATATCCGGTGGCGTGGACTCCGCCGTGGCGGCACTGTTGCTGAAACGCCAGGGCCATGAAGTCACCGGCCTGTTCATGAAGAACTGGGAGGAGGATGACACCGCCGGTGAGTGCGGCGCGGAAGCCGACTTGAAAATGGCGCGCGCGGTCTGCGGCCACCTGGATATTCCTCTCAAAACCGTCAACTTCGCCACTGAATACTGGGATCGGGTGTTCAGTTATTCTCTTGCTGAATTCGAGGCCGGACGCACACCTAATCCGGATGTGTTGTGCAACAAAGAAATCAAATTCAGGGCGTTCCTCGAGCACGCGCTCGCCCTGGGCGCGGACCGCATCGCTACCGGCCATTACGCGCGTGCCGACAACCGCGCGGGACATTTCCGTCTCCTCAAGGGGCGCGATGCCAACAAGGACCAGTCCTATTTCCTTTATCTGCTGGGACAGGAGGCGCTCGCGCACACGCTGTTTCCTATCGGCGATCTCGTCAAAACGGAAGTGCGTCGCCTGGCGCAGGAAGCGGGCCTGTCCAATCACGATCGCCACGATTCGACCGGGATCTGCTTTATTGGCGAACGCGACTTCAAATCATTCCTGGCACGCTACCTGCCGGCGCGACCGGGAGCGATGCGAACCCTGGCCGGCGAACTGAAAGGACAACACGACGGCACCATGTACTACACCATCGGTCAACGTCATGGGCTGGGCATCGGCGGTGAAGGTGCGGCGTGGTATGTGGTCGGCAAGGACGTCGCCAACAATATTCTGTATGTCGAACAGGGTGAACAGCACCCGGCGTTATACAGTGAATCGCTGCTGGCCGGTCAGTTGCACTGGATCGGCAACGAACCGCCGTCCTGGCCAACAAGGCTCCTGGCCAAGACCCGGTACCGCCAACCGGACCAGGGCTGCACGGCCGAAGCGCAGGCTAAGGGCCTGCGTGTAACATTCGACACGGCCCAACGCGCGGTGACGCCCGGGCAGTCCGTGGTCTTCTACGACGGCGATGAATGCCTGGGTGGCGGCATCATTGAGCAAGCGACAGCCGTCCGCCAGGTCGTTGCGGCACACTCAGCGCTCCGCTAAACCGGCTTTTTCCACCTTGATCTGGTAAAATTCGCCCGTCTACGGGAACCTCAACCATTGCAGGCACGCATGAACAAACCTACTACGCCCGCTGCACTGCCGCTGAATCCGCTCACCGCCCTGTCGCCGCTCGACGGCCGCTACGAATCCAAAACCGCCGCACTCCGACCGCTGTTCAGCGAGTACGGACTGATCCGGCGCCGCATTCTCGTGGAAATCCGCTGGTTACTCGCGCTCAGCGGGCACAAGAAGATCAAGGAAGTGGCGCCCTTTTCTCCCGCCACTCACAAACTGCTGGACGGAATTATCAGGAATTTTTCGGAAAGCGATGCCCAACGCGTTAAAGAAATCGAGTCGACAACCAACCACGACGTTAAGGCAGTCGAATATTTTCTGAAGGAAAAAACCCGCGGCAATAAGGAAATCGCGCGCTGCACCGAGTTCATTCACTTCGCCTGCACCTCGGAAGACATCAACAACCTGGCGTATGCGCTGATGCTGAAAGAGGGCCGCGATAGCGTGCTGCTCACGCGCATGGACAAACTCATCGCCACCATCGCGGACCTGGCCACCCGCCACGCCGATCAACCTATGCTGGCGCGCACCCATGGCCAACCGGCCTCGCCCACCACGCTCGGCAAGGAGATGGCGAACGTTGCCTATCGCTTGAATCGCGCGCGTCAGCAGGCGGCAGCCATACCGATACTGGGCAAGATCAACGGCGCCGTGGGCAATTACAACGCGCATCTCGCGGCCTATCCGGAAGTCGACTGGCCGGCGCTGGCCCGGAGTTTTGTCGAGGGACTGGGGCTGGTCTGGAATCCTTACACCACCCAGATCGAGCCGCATGATTACATCGCCGAACTGCTCGATGCCTTGGCGCGGTTCAATACCATTTTGATCGACTTTAACCGCGACCTGTGGGGTTACATCTCGCTTGGCTATTTCAAACAGAAAGTGGTCAAGGGTGAAGTCGGCTCTTCCACCATGCCGCACAAGGTCAACCCGATAGATTTTGAAAATGCCGAGGGCAACCTGGGCCTGGCCAACGCCCTGTTCCGCCACCTCGCCGAGAAGCTGCCGGTCTCGCGCTTCCAGCGCGATCTCACCGATTCCACGGTGCTGCGCAACCTGGGTGTCGCGTTCGGCTACATGCTGCTCGCCTGCGACTCATGCCTTAAGGGCATCGGCAAGCTGGAAGTAAACGCCAGTCGTCTGCATGAGGATCTTGACCAGAACTGGGAGGTTCTGGCCGAGGCGGTGCAGACGGTCATGCGACGCTACGGCGTGGCGCAGGCCTACGAGAAGCTTAAAGACCTCACACGCGGAAAGGACGGCATCACCCGGGAATCCATGCAGGCACTGATACGCTCGCTCAGTATCCCCGACGACGCGAAAAACCGCCTGCTGACGCTGACACCCCACACCTACACCGGCAACGCCGCGACGCAGGCCAGAAATCTGGCCAAAACCAGATCCTGAAACTTTCACCCCCTGCGCGTGGTTCCGACCCCGTGCCAGCAGCATGAAGTGGTCTATATTCATCTTATTAAGGCATCAAATTTCCGTCGTCGAGAGGAGTTTTCTACGCTGACATGGACACGGCAAAAAAAACCCCAGCCGCAGAGAAACCGGACCCGCCGCGCCGGATAATCAGGGACCGTAACGAAGTCAGCGAATTCCTGGCCAATCTGGCGGAAAATGCCACGCGTGAAATCTCCATTTTCACGCCCCAGCTGGACAGCTCGTACTTCAACACCGCACGCTTTACGCGCGCCATAGCAAGCTTCGCCGCGCGCCAACGCCACAACCTCGTCCGCATCGTGGTGGAAGACGCGGCACAGGCGATACGCGACAACGACCGCCTGGTCGGGTTGTGCCGGCGGCTGAGCGACTTCATTCACATGCATCAGGTCGCCGAAGAGCACCTGGGCATCCGGGAAATGTTCATGGTTGTCGATCGCCGCGGATACCTGCACCGGGAGGATCCCGCCAAACCTGAATGCGTCACCCATCTGCATGATGGACGCCAGGCGGTCGTGCTGGCGCGTCGCTTCAACGAATTATGGGATCGCAGTGAACCTATTATCACGCTGCGCTCCGCGGGATTGTGACGCTCTGGCCGCCCATGCCTCCCCGATTTCTCCGCCCCCTGCTCCTGTTATTCGTCCTGAACACCGTCGCCGGCTGTGGCCATGAGCCGCTAGAACGTTCGCCGACTTCGCTCGCCAGCCACGCCGCGGGTCAGGCGCTCGCCATGGTGGGCAAACCTTACCGATACGGCGGCAATACGCCGAAGGGTTTCGATTGCAGCGGTCTGGTGCAGTACAGCTACGGTCGTGCTGGCATCGCCCTCCCGCACGGCACCAAAAATCTGCGCCAGGTGTCCCGCCCCATCTCCCGGAACAACTTGCAACGCGGTGATCTTGTTTTTTTCACCCAGGACGGCAAAAAATCATCCCATGTCGCGCTCTACCTCGGCGCCGGCCGGTTCGTGCATTCCCCTTCCAGTGGAAAAAAAGTTTACGTGGCGGGCTTTGACGATCGCTATTGGCAACGCCATTTCACCGAAGCGCGCCGTATCGAGCAGGATTGACATGCGTAACGACAGGCGGGCCGTCGCTGCCCGGTTGATGGCGCTGACAAGCTTCCTGGCGTTGTCCACGGCCGGCGCCGATGAGACACGGATTATCCAGTTGCAGCACCGCTCCAGCAGCGAAGTCATCCCCCTAATCCGTCCGCTGTTGGGACCGGACGACGCCTTGAGCGGCATGGATTTCCGCCTGATCATCCGTACCTCGGACAGCAACCTGAAGGAAATCGAGCGCGTGCTGGCTCAGTGGGATGTGGCGCCGCGGCGGTTGCGGATTACCGTGGAACAAACCGTGGCGGACAATCGCGACGCCAGTTCTCAGTCACTCTCGGGCGAGGCGAGGCTTGGTAATAAAACACGCATCATTTTGCCTGAAAACCCAGAAAATAATCGTGGTCTGGTCGTGCAAAAAGATGGTTTACGGTATACGACGAATCGTCGAACAATGAAATCCACCGATGCCCATACCCAGACCGTCATGACCCTGGATGGGCAGCGCGCCCATATACGCATCGGCCAGTCGGTGCCTTATGTGAAAAAGATTCTGGCGCTCAGTAAGCATCAGATGATAATAAAACAGGGCGTTGAACTTCAGAATGTGACGACCGGATTTGAGGTATTGCCGCGCGTACATGGCAACCATGTACGTATCGAAATCACGCCACGGCTGTCCACGCTCGACAATCCCGCGACGGGCTTGGTTAATTTCCAGGAACTGACCGCCACGGTGGAGACGAAATTGGGTGAATGGATAGACTTGGGCGCAATGCTCGGCAGCGGCAACGATGTCCAACGCGCCATTCTGGAAAGTGCCGCCACGGAATCGGGTGAACGGCGCAGCGTAAGGCTCAAGATAGAATAGCCGCAAGTCCCGTCAGGCGTCGATGCGATCAGGACCGCCGCGGGAAAAGCCACGTCGACTGAACCGACAGGTCATTACGGCTTGGTCCCGATGGCAAAATGGGTCTCCACATCCAGCCACAATCCGTCTTCGGCCACCAGCGAACGTATTTCCAATAAATGCTCGGTTTTAAATACCTCCCGCTCGGGTGGCGGGAGTTGCTCGATCCATCCGCGCGTGCCGCTGTTCCAGAGGACATCCCACCACTGGGTTTCGTCTTTGAGATGGTAACCGAGCTGTTCGGTGACCACCTCGATTTGCTGCAGCCCGGCGTTGCTTAATAGATCGCGGCAGTGCCCGACGTCGGCGAGGCGCGACGCGGCCAAGGGTAAATTCGCGCCCAGCGACACGACGCCATAGCGCTCCAGGCGCTTCAGGAACAGCTCCATCATCGGCTGGAAGGCGCGCCGGCCGAACACGGTGAATGCCACGCGCCCGCGCGGTTTCGTCACCCGCACCCATTCCCCGAGACCCGCGGCCATATCCGGCAGAAAAAAGATGCCGAAGGAACAGACCACGGCATCGAAATAATCGCGGCGGAAGTCGAGCGCGGCCGCATCCATTACATGCAGGTCAATATTGTGGATGCCGAATTTCTCAATTTTCTCTTGCAGCCGGTCAAGCATGGCCTGCGCCAGGTCAATCCCCATGACGCGACCCTGAGCGCCGATCACCTGCGCGGCCGCCAACGCCACCGCGCCCGTGCCGGTCGCGACATCCAGGAGCTTCGTGCCCGGCGCGGGGTTGAGCCGGGCAACCAGGCAATCGGCACAAAATGGAAAGAAACGCAGCGCCGCGTCGTCGTAACCGGCGGCCACGCGGTTAAAAACAGAAATCACGCGCTCGCGCGGGTCCTGTGTAATCATGCGACCGCTATGATGGCAGGAATTTTCCGCGGGTAACAGCGGACGACCCGTATGACGGGGAATGTTTTCAGGGCATGCGGCGGCCGGCGGTCCTGGGGAAAGGGAACCCGGGTAGGGTTCCATGGCCTCGACATATAGCAATGATATGTCAAACGCTCCTTGTCATTTACCTGAAGGATCGTCCCCAGAAGGATGTCCGCCAGCCGGAGGTCACTGAATGTGACGGAGCATGAATAGCAGATGCAAAAAATAAAAACATTGATGCACATCAAACTACTTGCATTCGCCGATCAGAATAACTGCGACTTTCCCGGTTACAGTATCCACTCACGGCGAAACCCCCAAGAATCTCTAGTGGCTGGCTTGGCAATAAAACGGTGCGCCCTCTGGGCACCGATCACCAAATGACATCGACGCTCTGGAAGTAACGCAGCAAACGCAACGGCGCGGGGACGCAAGGGTTTAAGAAGAATCTGGTTAATCCCGCCTATTTCTTTTTGTCAGGGGCTAGGCAAATCGCTGTTCTGGCCTATTCAGTTTCAGCTGCCAGGAAGCGCGCCACCTGTCGGCTGGGTGGCTCCAAATATCGTCACAAAGTCCCTTGGCCATAGCTCCAAGTCTATACTTTTTTGCAACACCCATGGCCATCTTACCCCACTCAAATGGACAAGGAAGTCCCGTGACGACAAGAAGTATTTTTCAGAAAGTCTGCCCAGCTTGCATGATCGCAATTCCACTGGAGGCACATCAGTGTTCCTGTGGTCACCCATTCGATCACGCTGACACGGACAAGACGCTGACCTCGGAAGAGATTCGGGTGCAGGCCGAAGAACTCTATGCCAGTTACCTCGCGGCGCGCGTCGATCAGGCCACCAGCGCGCTTATGTCCGCTCAGGCCGACTACGCGCGCGATCCCGGGAGCCAGCAGAAATCCAACATGGTAGGCAGCGCGCTCGATGAAGCCGATGCCGCCAGGGCTGCCCTGACCGCACAATCCGCCCATATTGCAGAAATGAAAAAGGCGCTGCCACCGGCCGCCGCGCGCGCTGTTCCCATCAAAGCGCCCGTTGTACCGATAAAACCTGCTGCACAATCACAACCCATAACCTTGTCGCCAGTCCGCCACGCGCGCAAGACTAATCCTGCCATTGCCGCGGTTACCGCGGCCGCCCCCGTGGCTCCAAAACGGAAAATAAAATCCCCGGCTCAAGCAGAGATAAAAAAGCCTTTGGCCCCATTACCCTCTCGAGCGGCTGTTCCGGAAAAACCGGTTGCCGCCCAACCCGCGCAAACCGCAAGCCCGAATCCCGCCTTCCGTGAGGCCCAAGCCGCCAAGGCGAGGAAAATTCTGAGCGCCATTCAAACTGCAAAGTCTGAGCCGACGCCAAAACAGGAAAAATCCTCTGCTGTGCCGGCCGTGGTGAAAGGCATATCACCCAGCTTTGCGATTCCGGCCAACAGCAAGCAAGCGCCGCGGTTGTACGTCGAGACAAAAAAGAGGGATTGTCCTAATTGTACTGCCCGCGTCAGCCGGGATGCCGCGCGCTGCCGCTGCGGATATGAGTTCTCGTGCAGCGAACAGCTCATCCCTGCCGTCTCCATCAACGATGAGGAGCGTGCGGAATTTGCCAAGCTCTTCAATTATCCATGAGAAAAACCGGCGCGCGCTAGCTTCGCGGAATTACCTCCCGGCAGACTTTTGCGCCATCGGGCGATCGGCCTCTGAAAACAGCTCGTTCAGCGGATGGGGTTTCCCCACGGCGTAGCCTTGAGCGTAGTCCACGCCGATCTGACGTAATATTTCCATTATCTCATTGCTTTCTACAAACTCGGCAACGGTCTTAATGCCCATGGCATGGCCAATCTGGTTGGCGGCCTCGACCACGGCGCGGTTGACCGGGTCACTGACGATATGTCGCACAAAACTTCCATCGATCTTCAGATAATCCACATTCAGCGCCTTGAGATAACCGAAGGAACTCAGGCCGGTGCCGAAATCATCGAGCGAAAAGTGACAGCCCATGCCTTTGAGCACGGCAATGAACTGCGTCGCGCGCGTGAGGTTGACCATGGCGGTGGTCTCCGTGATCTCGAAACAGACGCGATCCGGAGCAACCCCGGTTTTGTCGAAGGTATCGATAACAAACTTTAGAAAACCTTCCTCGCTCAGAGACTGGCCCGAGAGGTTGATGGAAAATAACCAACCGGAGACGATGCCGGCGTTGGCCGAAAATGTCTCGAAGGCCTTGCCCACCACCCACCGGTCAATGGATGTCATGAGATTGTAGCGTTCGGCGGCCGGAATGAAGGCGAGCGGTGGAATTATCTTGCCTTCCTCGTCCAACAAACGGATCAGCAGCTCGTAATGCGGGGCGCTGTTCTTCGAATCCACCACCGGCACGATTTTCTGGCAGTAGAGCTGAAAACGGTCTTGTTCCAGCGCCTTGCCGATGCGCGAGACCCAGCGCATCTCGCCATGACGCTGCTTGAGTTCGCTGTCTTCGAGATGATAGACGTGGACGCGATTGCGCCCCGCGTCTTTTGCAGCATAACAGGCCACATCCGCCGCGCTCATGATGTCTGTCACGCTCTGTTCGCCCGATGCGATGGAGACCAGGCCGATACTGACGCCGACGTCAAAGGCGTACTCCTTCCAGGCAAAGCGGTATTCCTTGACCCGGGAAAGCAGGTTTTCCGCAATCCGCTTGGCCACCTCGGCGTTGCAGCGCGCAAACAGGATGCCAAACTCATCGCCGCCCAGGCGGGCCACGGTATCCGTGTCGCGGATGGTGCCGCGCAAAATCGCGGTAAACTGGCGCAGCAGTTCGTCGCCGGCTATATGCCCGCAGGTATCATTGACGATCTTGAACTGGTCAAGATCCATATAACAAAGCGTGTGTTCCTGATTACCGGATTCGGAGGAGTCCACCAGTTTAGCCAGGCGGCGCTCGAATTCGCGCCGGTTGAAAAGCCCGGTCAGGTCGTCATGGCTGGCCTGATAGGACAATTGCTTTGCCATCTTGCGCGCCCGGCTCACGTCGTGGATCACCAGCACGGCGCCAATCAGCAAACCGCCATGCTCGGCTCGAATCGGTGCCGCCGTGTTCACCACATCCACTTCCGAGCCGTCCGGCCGGACGAGCACGACATGCTCGACCGTCCCGACCACGATGCCCTCGCGCAGACAGGATTCAACGGAACTGTCCACCGGTTTTCTGTGCTCCTCGTCGATCAGGCGCAGAACATCGCGGACCGGTTTGCCATGCGCATCATTCAGCTGCCATCCGGTCAGCTGTTCCGCCATCAGGTTGAAATACTGGATATTTCCCGCCGCATCGGTGGTTATCACGGCATCGCCAATGGAGTGCAAGGTAACCTCAATAAGGGATTTTTCTTTCAGCAAATTCGTTTCGGACTGGCGCACCTTTTTCAACGCCGCCTGCAGCTCCTCCTGCTTCAAGCTAACGAAATCGAGTGCCTTGTTGATAAACCGGGCAAGAAAACCGAATTCATCGGTACGGCTTTCCTCGAACCGCAGCGCCATCTCCCCATGGGTTATGGACTTGGCGGTTCGCACCATGTGGTGGAACGGACGGGTCAACACTTTTCTGAGCATCCAGTGCAAGAGCAGACCGAAGGCAAGCATGGTGACGCCGATGGCAACCAACACCTTCTTGCGTTCCAGGGCAAGAGCATCCTGCAGGGCCGGGTAATTGAATACAGCCACCACCTTGACATGAGCAGGCGCGCCTTGAGTGTTTTTGGGGCGATAGGCAAATGTGCGCTTAATGGAGATTAGCTTGGATCCTTGCTCACCTAGCAGAAACTGATGACCCTCGGCACCAAGGCTAACGCCGACGGCAAGGTGCCGAACGGATAATTCACGAACTTTATTCTCAAGATCATTCCAGGAAAATGTCTCCATGCCGTCGATATACTCATCAAGCTCATACGACAGACTGTTGGCCTGGACCGAGTAGTTGGTGGCAATTTCCTGTTCGCGACCATGCAACATTCCGAATGACGCGAGCAGACCCACCAGGATCATGCCCCAGAATACAATGACCGAGATTTTGGTCGAGAGACTGGACTGGAGGCTATCGCCTGCATCCGGCCTCGTCAGCATGGATTTCATCTAAAACCCAGCCAGCGAAAGCCCATCACCATGGGGCAGATGCCGCTCAAGCCGGCGCCGAAAAGGGCGAAGCCGATGAACCACGGGAAGAACCACAACTCCTTGGGAAATACCACGTAACTGACGACCAGAAACACGGCAACCGCCAGGCGCAGGGCCCGTTCCGCTTCGAAATTGAATCGCGCCCCGGCGCCCGGTGACAACGTGCAATCTGCTGTTCCCGCATTCCGATCGCCCAACATACGGGAAACCAGAATTGGGATACGCCAATTGGTTACGCCTTCGAAAAACGATAATACGATGAAGCCGTAAACCGCCTGGCGCAGATCGAAGTAAAGCAATAACAGCAGCACGGCTCCCAGAATGATGCGAAATATGCGCTCGTTCATGTTCTCTCCAAATTGGAAGCCGTTAAGCCTCCATCAAGGACGTGACTGACATATCTTCGGCGCGCCCCGCCAGCTACGTCTGACAGTATAAAAAAATCTTTCAGGATGAGAGGTAATTTATCGGACGTCAGCGCAACCCATCGGAGACTTGGCGTTCGCCCAAACATTATCTCTACACACTGCTAGTATAAGGATATGAGCAATTATTGTGCCCGAAGGGCAATCTGGTGATTTTGTTGGTATTAACACAGGAAAACAGGTTTTTGGGGATAATACCGGCCCCTAAAGGGCCAAAACAACGGCATGAAATCAACGAGGCCGGCCAAGCTTGAAGCGTTCCCCCCGGTAACTTAGAACAACGCCATCCGGAACGATATCCTCAACCCGAATGCCGCCGTCGACCTGATCGCCCCTGTGAAACTCCCGGTTGTTAATGAAGAGAATCCGCTGGGATTCCTGAGGGGAATAGACATGGATGGTTACCGCCATCGGCGGTATCGCTTGCTGGAGCTCCGCAGACATGTGTTGCAGCAAAGGCGTGTCATCCGTCACGAGAGGTATGGCCGGGGCAATTTCAGGGCGGGGCTTTGCCACCGCCTTCTTCGGCGGACGAACCACTGTGGCCTTTTTGGGGGTAACGGGGACAGCAACTTTGGCTTCCTCCTCCAGGCCGCGGACAAGCGGGGGAATGCTATCGGGTTTTTCCAATAACGGTGAAGATTTTTCAGCGGCAACGGGCTCAGTTTTGATTAGTGAGGCTTTGGCAACCGCTTCAACGGGCGCTGCGACGGGAATACCGCTGACCGTGCTGCGCCAGAAATACAGCGCGGCAACTATCAACGCAAACAACAGGACAATACCCGCCATCAGCCACCAGCCGACACCCGGTAATGATATGGAAAAGTCATGTGCCGCCCCGCGGGGCCCCGCGGCAGTACCGGTCTGCCGCGCCTGCTGGGATTTTCTAAGCGCATCCAGAATATAAGACATGCTTAGCGCCCCTCCGCCATCGCCGTATCCGTGGAGAGCGTGGGTGATTTGTCCTGAAGAAAGCCGTGCAACAGCGCAACGGTGGCCTGCCCTGCCACGCCATCCACGGCGAGTCGGTGAAGCATCTGGAATTCTTTAAGTCGCACTTCGAACTCGCTGTCGAAAATGTCGTTTGCGTCCGGCGCTATTGAATCGCCACGGTAACGGGCCAGCGCATCGCGCAACCAGATGACTCCATCCCCGCGGTCGCCAAGCCGAAGCGTCCCCTGCTCCGGTGCCACCGGCCGCCAGAGCAACAGATACTTTCCGAACCACGCCCGGCCCACCTCGTCGAGGGTAAATGCAACCTGCAGTCCACCCATTTCCAGCGACACGGAGTTGGTTGTCAGTGACGCCACGAGCACATGATGCTTGCGGCCCGCGGCATCCTGCAGTTCGATGACGGCAGGGCGATTGTGTTGGCGCAGATTGTTCCATGTTCCGGTCATGTAAATACAACGCACGCCGGCTTTCAGCGCGCGCTCACAACCGGTGGCACCGACGAGAGCAGCATAATCAAGGCCCCATCGTACAAAAAGGCTTTTCATCGCAGATTCCGTGTCTGTCCTGATCTCGGGACTGGCGAGCAATGAATCGAGCGTGGCCACGGATTTGGATGCTGCATTCGCCGGAGCAACTTTGGCGGCGGTCGTCGATGCGGCAGTGCCGGCCGGAACCGGGGCAGCATTGTTGGCGGCGGATCCTGCTGTCACATTGGCTGTGGACGCTGAAGCGCTCTCGCCATGTATCGACGGCGAGGATATCCCTGCGGGAAACCACTTCCAGCCCAGAAAAACCAGAATGATAAGCAGCGCCATCGATGCCGGCACCAGCACGCGCCAGGCAAGCCTGCGCACTTGTGTTGACGGCGATCCAACCTCCGCCGCGGCACGGTCGACAATGCCTGCTTCCACGATGGTTTTTTCGCGCGTGTAGGCGCCAAGCAAGGCGCGATCGCAGATCATGTTGATCAATCGCGGAATGCCGCGCGAGAGAGCGTGCACACGACGCTTCGCGGCCTGGTTAAAGAGAGAGGTTTGCGCCCCCGCCACGTGGCAGCGATGGGCAATGTAATGACAGGTCTCGATGTACGTGAGCGGAACCAGGCGATAGCGCGCGGTGATGCGCTGGGCAAGCTGGCGCAAGTCCCGCTGCGCCAGCAGGCTTGAAAGTTCCGGTTGGCCAATCAGAATGATTTGCAGCAGCTTCTGTTTGGTGGTTTCGAGATTGGTGAGCAGCCGAATCTGCTCCAACACTTCGCGGCTTAAATTTTGCGCCTCATCGATTATCAAGACCGTATGGCGCCCTTGCGCGTGGCTTTGCAGCAGGTGCGCGTTGAGTACGTCGATCAATTGCTTGAGAGTCGAGAATTTAGCGGGGCGCGGGATGCGCAATTCATCGCAAATCGCCGCAACAAACTCGGCCACGGTCAGCACCGGATAGAGAATCAGCGCCACATCCACAAACTCGGGCAACCGCTCCACCAGCGCGCGCACGAGCAGCGTCTTGCCGGTACCGACTTCGCCGGTAAGCTGAACGAAGCCACCGCTCTCTCCCAAACCGTATTGCAGGTGCGCAAACGCCTCCTGGTGGCCCCGGCTCAGATAGAGATAGTGTGGGTCCGGCGGAATAGAAAACGGATTTTCCCGTAAGCCAAAATACTGTAGGTACATCGTATTGCCGCTCCAATTACCCTCTCTGGGGCTGTCTGCTCGCTGTTGCTGGGGCTATCCGAGCAGTTTTATGCTGTCGCCATGGCATCAAATTCTGCCTGGAAATCCGATACTCGCCTTAGGGCGCATACGATACCATCATTTGTGCCCCTTTTGGCTGTGTGCAACAAAACGCACCCTGATTAGACCCGGTTTTTCACGCCCGGCGGCTCCCGGAAAATATTTAGACGGGTTGGCGGAGCGGCCTGTCTTTCGGCTGGTTTGTCTTGTCCCGATAGCGGGTGCCCCGTCACCAGATAGGCGGCTCATCCGCCAAGGTTCATTTCCGTGGTCAGATTCCCCACGTGGCAACATTTCCTGCCGACGCTCTCGCCGCGTCGGAAAGGCTAACGTTTGTGATTTCTTCCTGGGGGTACGGCTTGGCGGTCTGGTGCCGACGCTCTGTCCGGATAATGCATCAAGCAGACCGGCCTCACCATCCAACGATCGGATAGCCGGATAAGCAGTAAATGAAAATGTAGAAATTACAGTGCGGGATACAGGAAGGCTTATTGGCGCCGACCGAAACCGGTAGCATCATCTTCCGGTGCTTTTGCGGCTTGAACAATCTTGCGTAAATCGGCGAGCTGCGATTGCAGCGCTTTGATCGCCTCCGCGACCTCAACAGAGTCTCTGCCCATTTCGCCGGTGACAGGGTTACCTGTATCCATCTTTGCTGCGCGTCGTGTTTCACTCATGCGAACCTCCTTGTGTGAATACGATCGATACATGAGGACTACGCTGGACCCAACTCTCTTTGCCATTAGAAAACCAATGACAACATTACCTATTAAGGGGGAAAAGTCGGGAAATTACAAGTATAAACAATGAGACATTATAGACTATTACCAGGCCCACACTGGCCAGATCAACGTGCGGTAGCCACCGATAAACTGTGTAAAACAGGCACCGCGCCTAGCGTATCGACATATCCCGGTGGCCCAATTGTGCGGCTTACGCGACAGGTGTGTGTTTTCTGCCAATGACAATTTGGTGCTGATAACACTATTACCGCACGCTACCAAAAGAATACTTTACTCCTTGAGCACACACTTTCGATAAATATCCCTGAGGACACCATCCGGGTCATATTTTTTCTTGAGTCTGTCGTACGCCGGTTTGTTATAGATTTGCCAGAATTGATCCGGCGTAAAGTAGGAATCCGAATACAGCGATTTTATTCCACCCAGCGCGATCACCTGCTCCTCGATTTTCCGGTTGTGATAACCCGTTGGCAGTTTATTTCTTGCGCGAATCACATCCCAGAATCCGAAGTTGATGTACAGCTTCTCCGGGTTCATGCGGTAAAGATCGAATTTCGCATTTTTGTCGTAAGCGCGCGTGGGGCATATCCACACCGGCATGAAGCGGATGGCGTCGTGATAAAAATCCAGGAATTCCGATGCGTGCTCAACGGGAATCTCGACATCCTGGATCACCGACTCGGCATGGAAGCCGAAAAGTTTGTCGAAACGGCGCGTGAGCTTCCAGCGGCTGTTCCACCGCATGATCCGGGTGTAGGTAATCGAATTAAGTCGCGCGCGGCCGTATAGCCGGCGGATGAATGGGTTCTGGGCCAACAGATTTTTTGAACACCAGAACCAGTCGGTATCCCAGCGCCAAATATAATCTTCAACGGTCAGATAATCCTCGGAACGCTCGCGCAGCGATTTGTAATAAATAAATTTGTAGGTGTAATCGCTGGTATAGGGCGCGTTATCGGTAAACCGGCCAAGCGTAATAATCATTTCATTCCGGCTGAACACCACCCCGTCGACAAAATCGACGTCATGGCGACCGCCGTGTTGCGCCAATTCAATGAAATAGGCTTTCGGATCCGAGAAGCGAAGATGAGTCAGTCTTACATACGGCTTCACCGGAACCACCTTGGTCCTCAGTTTCAGGACATATCCGAGTGTGCCATAGGAATTAGGAAACCCGTAAAAAAGTTCGCGATGTTCATTGTCAGGCCGGCACAGAACGGTGGTGCCATTGCCCAGGAGAATTTCCATCTCCTGGACCGTTTCATGCGCCAGCCCGTAGCGGAAAGAGGAGGATTCAATGCCGCATCCGGCGGCGGCCCCGCCGATGGTAATGGACTTAAGCTGCGGCACGACGGCCGGCAGCACATTGTGCCTCAGGCATTCTGACACCAGCTTGGCGTACGGGGTCATGCCCTCGACTTCGACCGTACCGCCCGCGGGATCCACGTGGAGTACGTTGTTGAAATCACGCACGTCCAGCTTTTGCGCCTGGGTGTCGGCCTGGTCCCGAAAGAGATTGGAGGTGGTTTTGCCGAGGCGAATGCTCCCGCTGCGATAGCTGCGCAGAAATTCCGTCAGACGCCGTTTCTTTTCTTCGTAGGTGACGGTGGTCATTCCGATGTCGCTCTGCTGAAAACCCCGCGAAAGTGTATCAGCAACCGCTCTGAATAAGACCGATGCCGGCCATCGGTCAACAGGACCATTGACCTAAGGTCATGTTGCTGTAAAGCCGCCGCCAGACCGGGCCCGAACAGGAAATTTTAGCGTACCCGCGGCCCGCCACCGACCGTGCAGCGCGAATCGAGGCACGAGTCCACTACATTTCGTCTGAATTTCATCGCAAATATAGGCGATCATAAGGTACTGTCTTTTCATGGTGGTTGCCGTTGGTCATGACTCAAATCCGGACAATAGGGCGGTTGCCGCATTTCCGCCCACCAATCCGTTTTGTGACGGTGTATACTTTATCGGTGTTGGGGGTTTTGGGTTCGTAACGTTGACAGGGATATCTACATGACCGCCTACAGCATTTATCATAAGCCCTGCCCGGCATGCGGCACAATGGTGTCAACCGGCACCAAATCCTGCGACTGCGGCCATTCCTTCGAATCTATTGACGAAACCTCGCTGCTCCCGGAAGAACAAGCGCTACAAGAAGAAGAATTGTTCGATGCCTATCTTGCCGCGCGCGTCGATCAAACCGTGGCAGCCGTTGAATCCGCGCGGACCGAGTTCGTGGTCGATCGACTGAACCCCCGCAAATCCGCGGAATTGCTCCAGGCCGTGGAGGGAGCACTGGCGCTGCGTGATGCCCGCGAGGCCCAAGCCGACAAGATCGCACGCGCCCGGGAAATCGCTCAAGCGGCCAGGAAAAAACTGGCGCCGGCGACGCCGGACTTGCCCGATCCGTCTTTCCAGCCCACCGAAGCCTTCAGGAACAAACAGGCGGCCAAGGCGGAAAAAGTCATCGAGGCCTTCGCCAATACCGAAACCAAAAAATGCTCGCACTGCAAAACTGTTTTGCCGGTGACTTCCGCGCTATGTTGTTGCGGCTACATTTTTGCCAGTCACAATTTTATGCTTCCCCGGTCCGTGGACGTTTCCACGCGCGGAGACATGTATCACCCCAAATAAAACCAAGCTCTTCGCGGACTAAGAGCTGTAAAGCAGATTCACCAGCGCGGTATACGCCCTGTCATCGTAGCGGCTGAACCGAAGCGCGACGCCGTTTCCGTCCAGGCGCACGACCTCCGCCGGCAAGCGGTACAAGATGTATTCATCGCGTTCCTTGAGAGAGAACACCGCCTCGATGGGCGTCCCGGGCGCAAGCTCCTCGCCGGCCATTTCCACCCAGACACCGCTCAAGCTGAGGTCGCGGACTTTCCAGCGCTTTGAATAAGTCAGATCGTGGTTGATCAGGACATTGAGAGATATTTTCTTACGGATACTGGCGCGCTGCTCGGCGTTCATCCGCTCCTCCGTTTATCCAGCGATTCACACCTTACACGTTAATATCTTACCCTTCTTGCAACAGGTCAATAACTTAGGCGCAAAGACAGCAATGAAAAAAGCGATATTCATGCACAAAAGTTCCGGTATACCGCTGGATATCTGGTATTTTCTCCAGGAATAGATATGCTTTATATTTATAGATGTTATCACATGCCTGCAAACAGGGGGCACGTCCCATGTCGGCGCTGGTAGTCACCTCACCATTTGTGCCTGCGGAACCGCTGCGCAAGCGTGCGCCGGCGTTTGATGAGCATGGCCAGGCATTAAGTGATTTCATGATGCTGTTCCCGGGGCTGGTCAAAAAGCCGCAACATCACATCCAGGCCGCCATCGAACACATCCAGACGGTATTTGCGGACTACGCTCACGCCGTGGTATTCGCCGAGCTCAATATCAAGTTGAATCTTCTTTGGATCAGCGTGAAACCGATTCCAGGTATCCGCTTCCAGATCGCCGAAGCGCTGCGCGCACTTATTCCTGAGGCTCGCATCGTTTCACATGTCTGACGAGAGCCTGAATGGCCGGCGGTCAACTTCGCCGGTACGTGAACTTACTGCTCGTTAGCGCTTGGAACCCAATAAGCCCAATAATGCATCGACGGCGCGTCGCCCCGTGGCTTCACGACGCCCGGGTTTGTTCGGCTCCCAGCGGATTTCCTTGCGGCGATCCGCCTGCGTGCGTCGTGAGAATTTACGCCGTTCCGGACCTTTGTAATGAGGCTTGTCGCTACTGTCTTTATCTGCCATGAGCTGCCCTCTTCCGGCCCGGGTTTTGGCAAGCTTGCCGGCCGGAAAATGTAGATGCATAAACTAAAGCAGAAAACGTGCCAAAGGCTAAATTTTCCTTAAAAAATAGGCCCATAATGTCAGCACGACTTGCAGCAGAAACAGCGCCACCGCTCCCGCGGCCAGATATAACCCGCCCGAAATACCGTTCCAGGCCATCGTGCCTGCCGTGAAAAAAACAAGCATGCGTGCACCGCTGCCCCAGGCAAGTCGCCGCGCTGCCATCTCATAGGCAGAGGTATCGCGCACCTGCCAAAGCCACGCGGGCAATAGATAACTGATGGCACCGGTCACCAGGGGAAAGAGAAACAAAAGAAAAAACAGTTGTAATGTCGCCGCAGCTGGCCATAAAGCCATGGCATGAAGGCTGCCAGCCGACAAAACTACTATTAGTCCTAACACGGCAAACCCCAACGAGGAGGAAGAGCGATGCCAACCCCAGACATACCTCCTCCAACTTGTTACGAGCGGCCAAGCAAATCGCACGAGCGGAACCAGCCACAGCACCAGACCCGGCCAGACAAGCCAGGTCCACCAAGCCGAGCCCATGGAAATAAGCAAGGTCCCGAACAACACGGGATAAAGATCGGCTTGCAAACGCTGGCGTGAAACAGGATCGGTATAGCTTGCCGCGGTGGGCAAAAGCACGCGTAAGGTTCCGAACGCCGTTAGTCCGATAAATCCGAGGATATTGGCATGAATATGAAATCGTCTCAGAGAACTCCAGTATTCCGGCCATCGCGTCGCAACAAAAATCGCCGTCAACCCCCATAGCAGGCAGACCAAGGCCCCAAGGTACCAGTACTGCCCGGGATGGGGGCGGCCAAGCATGGTGCGCGTGCGGCGCCACATCCACGCGAGCATAGCGCCGGTAGCGGATATGGCCAGAACAGCGGGAATGAAAAGTAAATCACGGCGCCAGACAAGGCTCGATGTCGCCATTATGCCGGCCATCAGGGCAACCACCGGGACCAATAGCATAGGCCATGACGGCATGCGAGTGCGGGTCAATACCGGCGTGAAATAAATCATCGCCCCCATGATGAGCGGCATGATCCCGATCGCCATGATCACATGAATAATTGGCGGCGCGCTTGGCGGCGGGAAATGAAATGAGGGCAGGATCGCGAGCAAGGCGATGAGCGCAGCCGTGGCAAGGCCGATCATAGCCAGGCGCATGGGTTTCGATGAATCACGCACAGTCATGGTCCGTGAATTTCACATTCTGATGAACTTTAGGCTGCACCGATTCACGCCGTAATGCCCCGCCTTTATCGTCGTAGCGCGGCGAGATGAGACGGGATCACCGCCTCTTCGTAAGAAACCGCTTCGGTCATGTTGGCGATTTTATGCCCCGTTACACTCACCCTGTAAAACACCCGATATCAATAGGTTGCGCTCTTATCTCGATAATTTAACTTAAAATGTAAACTTTTTCTTACACCAGAGAATTAATCGTGCAATTTGCAAAGTATCTAATCGATCAGTCAGAATGAGAACATCGAAGGGAGACTGGGAGGAGCAATCCTCCGGAGGTAGGGATTGAGTTCAATAAGTAAATAGACACAAAGAGAATCAAGATGAAATCATGTCGAGCCTTTATTTATATATGTTTCTTATCGATCCTTAGCGTTACCACGTCCCACGCCGCTTCACTAACAGGAATCATGTCGATAGATCCGGGCCTGAGAGCCGATGGAGTCTATGCCGGCGGTTCGTATTTCGCCATGGGCGCAAATGATCCAAATGGCAATGCCGCCATGTTAGTCCCTACATCAGCGCCCAATCCAGGAGGGATTGTCCTGGGCACCTACCAGAACTTTGTGCTGGATCCGGATGTGCCGCATCCGGATAATTGGGATGGTAAAGGAGGTAAACCCGGAACCGGTTACAGCGGCACACCGACAACACCTGCTAACATAATTAATACTTTTTCCTTTTTTGGCACCGCCACCTACGTTGGCACTAACCCCATCAGCTATCAATCCGCCAATTCCCACCCCGCCCCGACGGCAGACGTCAATATGGGCAGCTGTGTCGGTAACACGTGCAGCCTATCGGTCGAGCTTAGCTCATGGGAAGTGATGTGGAACGGCAGCGCCTTTGAACAAGGCCCGCGTCCCAGCAACACCGGACCCTTTGTGCTGGCGGCGGGAACCTACGATTTGGCGACCCACGCCTACGCACTTGGCTGGGCTTCACAGATCAAAGGTGGGCCTTTTAATGGTGTCACCGGTTACTGGCACCTGGAAGGAACGGTGGTACCCGTACCGGCTGCTATCTGGTTGCTGGCGTCGGGATTGCTCGGATTATTCGGATTTGCACGGAAAAAACGCTTGGGCTAGTTGCTTCAATCTGAATTACCCGATCCGGCCAAACACAAAACGCGGCAGGCATTTAGACAAAGCCCCTGCAGTTCTTGTGCAGGGGCTTTTATTTTCTGAGTCGTACAGTCTGCTTATTCGTCCGTCACGCAACCTTCAGCAGCGTTTTTCACAAGCTTGATGTACTTGTAAAGCGTTCCGCGCGTGGCTTTATAAGGCGGCATTTTCCACGCCGCTCTGCGCTTGGCCAGTTCCGCGTCACTAATCGCCACGCTCAGCTCATGCTTCTCGGAATCCATGGTGATCACATCCCCATGGCGAATCAACGCAATCGGTCCACCCTCCTGCGCCTCGGGCACCACATGACCGATAATGAAACCGTGTGAACCGCCGGAAAAACGGCCGTCGGTAATAAGCGCCACGTCTTTTCCCAGGCCCGTCCCCATGATGGCGGAAGTCGGCGTCAACATTTCGGGCATGCCGGGACCACCCTTCGGCCCTTCATAGCGAATCACCACAACATCGCCTTTCTGGATCTCGCTGCGCTCAAGGCCTTTCAGCATGTCCTCTTCGCTGTCATACACCCGCGCCGGCCCCGAAAAGCGCAGGCCTTCCTTGCCGGTAATCTTCGCCACCGAACCGCCGGGCGCCAGATTGCCTTTGAGTATTTGGATATGACCCGTCGATTTGATCGGTTTCTCGAGCGGCATGAAAACGTTCTGCCCCGGCTTTAATCCCGGGAGACTCTTGAGATTTTCGGCAATCGTCCGGCCAGTCACGGTGAGGCAATCGCCGTGGATGAATCCCTTTTCAAGAAGATATTTCATCACTCCCGGCGTACCGCCAACGTTATGTAGATCTTCCATCACATATTTTCCGGAAGGCTTGAGGTCGGCCAGAAACGGCACACGGTCGCTCACCGTCTGGAAATCGTCGATGGTCAGCGGCACGCCCACGGCGCGCGCCATGGCGATCAGGTGCAACACGGCGTTGGTCGAGCCGCCGAGCGCCATCACAATCACCATGGCATTCTCGAACGCCTGGCGCGTCATGATGTCGCGCGGCTTGATATCTCGCTCCAGGAGATGGCGTATAGCCTGGCCGGCATTCCGACACTCTTCCAGCTTGCCCGGCTCGACCGCGGGCATGGACGAGCTGTACGGCAGCGACATGCCGAGCGCCTCAATCGCGCTCGCCATCGTATTCGCCGTATACATGCCGCCGCAGGCACCCGCACCGGGGCAGGCATGCTGCACGATGTCCTGACGTCTCGCTTCATCTATCTTGCCGGCGATCAGTTCGCCGTAGCTCTGAAACGCGGAAATGACGTCGAGCGTATCGCCGCCGCGACTGTGGCCGGGCTTGATGGTGCCGCCGTAAACCATGATCGCCGGGCGGTTCAGCCGGCCCATGGCGATGAGACAACCGGGCATGTTTTTGTCACAACCGGGCAAAGCGATTAAACCGTCGTACCATTGAGCGGCGACCACGGTCTCGATGGAATCGGCAATAATGTCGCGCGACGGCAATGAATACGACATGCCCTCAGTGCCCATGGAGATACCATCGGACACCCCGATCGCGTTGAAGCGCATGCCCACCAGCCCCGCCGCCTGCACGCCTTCTTTGACTTTCACGGCCAGGTCGTTGAGATGCATGTTGCAGGTGTTGCCCTCCCACCAGTTGGCCACGATGCCAACCTCGGCTTTATCCATGTCCTCGCGGGTCAGGCCGGTACCGTAGAGCATCGCCTGGGATGCGCCTTGGGACTTCGGCTCGGTGATGCGGGAACTGTAACGATTTATTTTGTGCGCCATGAAAACCCCGAAATGCCAATACCCGGCTGGTGAAAGCCGGTCATTCTACCGTAGAGATGGATAATCGCCGAAAAAAATGAAACGGCAACAGCCCCTCCGCCGCCGCCTCGCGGCGGAGGGAAAAACGCGATGATCAGGCGCCGAGCACCCGGGCGGCGCGGGCCACATCTTTCTGCTTGACCCAAAGAATCGCGCCGAAACGCCCGGCGCCGGCACAGACCGCATCCACGGCGGTAACGTTGATTTTGGCCATGGCCAGTTTCGACATGAATCTGGCAATAGCACCGCGCTGGTCCTTGCCGCGGATAAGAAACCCGGTTTTTTTGTCCCGCAACCGCAATTTCATGCCGCGCGCGACCGCCAGAAAACTGGTGGCGTTGGCGGGAATGAAATCCATTTGGGAATGACGTCCACTGGGAAAGCCGGTGAATGCCAGCAGATTGATACCGGCCTTCGCCAGTCCCGCCAGAATCCGTCCTGCCTCGCCCACCCGATTGGGGACCTGCATTGCGAAGTAACTGACCTTCTGTGCTCTGGCCATATTCATCCTCCTGATGTCATGTCCGATGGTTGAAACCAGCATCATCATATCGCAGCAACAGCGCTGCCAACAGCATGGTACGGAGTGGTCCGGCGGCGGGAATCGACCGGGGCACCCTGCGTTTCCCGGTCAAGGAACGAATAGGTTAAGATCGCCCCACGCATATGGCCTCCTGCGCCTGGTATAAATTGTTTCGCCCGCTGCTATTTCGGTTCCCCGCCGAAACCAGTCATCGCCTGATATTCACGCTGTTACGTCTGCTCTATCGTCTACCCGGCGCCAGCGCTCTCACGCGGGCTATCTTCGTGCGCCGCCTGACGGCGCTCCCGGTCCGCACGATGGGGCTGCATTTCGCCAATCCGCTAGGGCTGGCGGCGGGGCTGGACAAGAATGCCGAACACATCCGGCCGCTTGCTGATTTCGGCTTCGGGTTTCTCGAGCTCGGCACGGTCACGCCACGCCCGCAACCCGGCAATCCCCGTCCGCGAATGTTTCGTCTCATGCACCATGCCGCACTCATTAACCGCATGGGCTTCAACAACGTTGGCGTTTATAAAATGATCGCCAATCTCATGCGCGAAAAGAAACCCTGTCCGATCGGAATCAATATCGGCAAGAACCGCGACACACCGGCTGAACAGACCGTCGAAGATTATCTCTCGGCATTGCAGGCGGTCTATGCCCACGCCGATTACGTTGCCGTCAACATTTCTTCTCCGAACACTCCAGGACTGCGTGACCTGCAGAGCGAAGAAAACCTCGATGCGTTGCTGCGCGCACTGAAGACGGCGCAGGCAGAGCTGGCCGCGAAGCATGGGCGCTACGTGCCGATCGCGCTCAAAATCGCACCTGACCTGGACGATGCCCAGATAGCCGCCATAGCCAAATTGGTGCTTGCGCACAAATTCGATGCGGTGATCGCCACCAACACCACGATTACCCGTCCTGACCTGGGGCACGAACCGCTGGCGGCGCAAACCGGCGGGTTAAGCGGCCGTCCGCTCAAGCGGCTGTCCACGGAAATCATCCGTAAACTCTATGTGCAGCTTCAGGGAAACGTGCCCATCATCGGGGTTGGCGGCATCGAGAACGCGGAGGATGCCTGGGAGAAATTACTCGCCGGCGCCGATCTGATCCAGATCTATACGGTCCTGATTTATGAAGGGCCCGGCATTGTGCGAACCCTGGTGAACGACCTGGCGGATCGCGTGCGCGCGTCAGACTGCGTTAGTCTGACCGCAGCCGTGGCCCAGGCCAGAAAAAATAAAGCCAGGGAAGTTCCGATTAATTAATTCAAACCGGATTCCTTAAATTTTTTCTGACTGAACTTAGCCCGTAGCTCATTCACTCGCTTTCGGTTCAGCCCCATGTCGGATCTTCCCACTCTCGACGCCGACCTTACTTGAATGACGGCGTTATTCTTGTCCAGACGCAGCTCAAGATCATCCACGAAACGAAATACCGATGTCATGAACGTGGCCCGGATATATCCATTTTTATCGATTTCTACTTTTCCTCCCATCTCCTGTATCGCGCGCGTAATGTTTTTCCACGACTCTGCGGTCGGGTTCTTGAAGGACAGCGGTTCGATGTACCATGGTTTTCCCTGGTCCTCGCTGTTTACACAATTGGGCGTGCCAGGACAGGGCCGCAAGCGTCCGTCAACGACCCCGAGTTCAGGCTGAGTTCTCGAAACCACAGACAGGACCGCCAGCCAGAAAATGGGGATAAGGACAATTCCAAGGAACCAGTAAATCATTTTCCGCACCATCCGTTTGGCGTCTCAAAGAGAGATACGTCTGACTGTCACGGCCTGACCCTTGCCTGCTGGCTTTTTATCCACCATAGCGAGCGGTTGTTGGCCGGCATGGCGCGGTCACCGGCCAGCATCAGGCCATGTTGCCCGGCCAACCGATTCACATCTTCAAACAGCCGCACACCGGACGAGGAATCGCGCGCTTTCAACCAGCGGTCGAAGTCCTCGTTGCTGGGTTCGAGCGGGCGGTCGGCGTAGCGGTAGGGTCCATAAACATACATGATTCCGCCGGGCGCCAGAATCCGGCCGGCACCGGCGAACAAACTTTCCACCGCCTGCCATGAAACAATGTGTATCGTGTTGATGCACACCACCGCCTGCGCCTCGATAACCGGCCAATCGCCGGCAAAGAGATCGAGTATCGACGGTTCGCGCAGGTTGGCCAGCCCAGCTTCCGCGCGCCAGGCGCTGATGCTGGGCAGGTTCTCAGCGACGTCGCTCGGCTGCCATTCCATATGTGGCAAGCCGCGCGCGAAATGCACGGCATGCTGACCGCTGCCGCTGCCGACCTCGAGTATGACGCCCCGGGTGTTGAGGATCTCGCTTAATACCACGAGAATGGGTTGTTTGTTGCGCTCGCAGGAAGGTGCAAACTGTTTCATATATAGTGCTATGGTGAATTATTATGGTCACCATGACAATGCAGGAGAATGCATCCCATGCCCTATATTAAAATCCAGACAAATCGTGAGCTGAAAGACGACGCCAAGCAGGAACTCCTGAAAAAAACCTCGCTCCTGGTGTCAAAGAACCTCGGCAAACCCGAGACGTACGTCATGGTGCGCCTCGACCCCGCGCAGCCCATGATGTTTGCCGGCAGCACGACCCCCTGCGCTTATCTCGAACTGAAATCCATTGGCCTGCCGGAAAGCAAAACCGAAGCGCTCTCGAAGGTGTTATGCCAGTTTCTGAACGACGAACTCAAGATTCCGTCGGAGCGGGTTTATATAGAATTTTCCGATGCGAAAGATTCGATGTGGGGCTGGAACAGCGGGACGTTCTAGCAAATTTAAATGCTGTTCGCGTAGGGCGCAATAGCGCAGCGTATTGCGCCG